>NZ_JBEZEV010000005.1:0-169902 GCF_040649055.1 Micromonospora sp. NPDC049060 | reverse complement strand
CCGGGCCGCCGACGCACGCACCTCTTGTTCCACCCCGTGTGGCGCAGCGGTTCGACACGGAGGGGCGGGCGTATCCCGCCCCTCCGCCGTCGTCAAGCCCGCAGGAGCCGTGCCGGTCGGCTCCCCGGGCGATCTCCCGGGCCCGGTTCGCGGCCCGGTGGTACGGGGTGGCGAGCAGCGCCTCCCCGTCGACGGTCAACCGGTCGAGCGCGTCGGGCACCCCGACCGAGGCGAGGTGGTCGGCCTCGGCGGCCAGCGCCAGCGGGTCCACCACCACGTGCCGCGACAGGTGCGTACGGACACCGGGGTGGAACGTGCCGGCGCCGAACTGCGCGAACGTGTGGTGCCGGCCGTCGCGCAGCACGACGTTGTGCGCCGCCTGCGCGCCCCCGTTGAAGCGGACCACCGTGTGCACGGGCCGGGTGGCGCAGAGCCAGTCCACGACCGTGCCCTTGCCAGCGTCGCCGTAGCCGAGGTCCACCACCGCGACGTGGTTCACAGCCGGGTCACCTCGCCGCCGGTGTCGCGGAACGCGGGCAGCGTCGACACCTCGGCGCGCCGCCCCCCGCGCAGGCGGGCCAGCGCCTTCGAGACGGTGCCGGTGGCGCCCGAGCCGGCCCGGTCGAGGTCGCGCAGGCCCTCGTCCAGGTCGATGGCCTGCTCGCCGAGCCCGACGGTGAGCGCGATCGTCTCGCAGACCGCGTCGAGGTCGTCCAGCACGACGGCGTTCTGCCCGAGCAGGTCCCGCCAGAAGTCGAGCACCTTGGCGTTGCCGGAGTAGTGGCTGCCGGCGGGGAGCAGGTAGTAGGTGTCCCAGCGGCGGGTCAGCTCGTCGACGGCCTGCCGCAGCGGCACGTCCTCGCGCAGGTCGTCGCCGACGACGCGGGCCACCTCCCGGGCCTTCACCTGCGGGTACGCCAGTTCGTCGCCGATGATGAACAGGTAGCCGCGCCGGCCGCGCTTCTCCCAGGAGTCGGTCACGGTGTGCCGGGCCATGAAGTACATGGCCAGCTCGTACGACTCGGTCATCTGCCCGCCGCCGCCGCCCTCCAGCACGATCCGGCCGAGGTCGTCGTCCATCCGGTTGTCCGACTCGAACTGGCCGACCTGCAACGGCACCCGGTCGCAGGTGGCGTCGCCGATCGCGCCGAACATGATCTGCGGGTCGCTGGCGTAGCCCTGCCGTTGCAGCAGCCCGAGCAGCTGCGGCAGCTTGGTCTGCAGGACGCGCGGCACGTTGCGCATCGAGCCGGTGACGTCGAAGAGCACCGCGATGGGCGTCGACCGGGGGTGCTCGTCGGAGTCGCGGCTCTCGCGCATCGCGTCGCGCGGGTCGAGGGCGGGGTGCACCTTGCGCGCCCCGCTGTCGCTGTAGGAGAACGCGCTCTTGCCGGTCTTCCGGCGGTAGCGGTCGGCGGCGTCGTACACGTCGGTGGACCACATTCCACTGCCCATGACAGCTCCTTAGGGGTTGAGGGTGAAGGGTCGGAAGGTGCGTGGCCCGTAGAGCCGGTCCAGCACCTCGTCCAGTTCGCGCAGCAGCCGCCACGCGTCGTCGGGCCGGGCGCCCAGGGCCCGCTGGCGGCAGCCCCGCGCGAAGGCGTCCAGCTCGCGGGGCGCGCGCGGCCCCATCAGCCAGCTCATGCATCCGCTGGCCATCGCGATGTCGGTGCCCGGCCCGCAGGGCCGCTTCCGGGGGACCTCGTCGGGGTACCAGTTTGCGTCGTAGCCGGGCACCAGCGCGGGGATCGTGCTGCCGACGGGGGCGGAGAAGCACCAGTCGACAAGCACCACGCCGTGCCCGTCCGGCTCGATCAGCACGTGCGGCGGCAGGACCGCGCCGTGCACGACGCCCGCCCGGTGGGCCAGGCCGAGCGCCACCAGCAGCCGGCGCCACATCCAGGCCACGTCGCGGGCGTCCAGCCCGTCCGGGTACGCGCGCCGCACCTCGTCGAGGTCGTGCAGGCCGGGCGCGGTGGCGAGCACGTTGATCCGCCGTTCGGCGCCGGTCGCGGCGTCGAGGTGCCGGAACTCCTCGACCAGCCGGGGCACGTACGGCAGGTAGCGCGCGTCGCCGCGCTCGGCGATGGTGCGCAGGGCGTGCGCCTCGCGGGCCATCAGGTCGTTGTCGGTGGGTCGCCGGGGCAGCTTGAGCAGCCGGTCGGCCCCGACGTCGTAGAGGTCGGCCAGGTCGCCCGAGTGGGCCGGCGTGCCGAGTCGGTAGTCGCCGAGGACGGTGACCTGCCGGGCCCGCCAGCGGGTGGTGACCTGGACGAACGCGTCGGTGGCCTCGGCGCGTACCGCCGGGTCGGCCGGCAGGCGGTCGGGGTGCAGGGCCGCGACCAGCTCGCGGTACCGCCGGGCCGGCTGGTCCGTGCCGAACAGGTCGGCGTCGGTGCGGGCCGCCGCGACCAGGCGGATGGCTTCGGCGGTCCTCATCGGACCGTCTCCTCCCGGGCGGGGCGCAGCAGCGCCGGGTGCAGCAGCCGGGCGTCGCCGGCCCGGTAGAGCTTGGCGCGGGGGCCGCCCCGGGCGCCGCCGCGCTCGGTGCTGGTGCCGGTGCTCTCCACGAAGCCCGGCACCGAGAGCACCTTGCGGTGGAAGTTGCCGGCGTGCAGCGGGTGGCCCCAGACCGTCTCGTAGACAGCGCGCAGCTCGCTGATCGTGAACTCGCCGGCGAGGAAGCGCGTGGCGAGCGGGGTGTATTCCAGCTTGGAGCGGGCCCGCTCCAGCGCGTCGTCGATGATCCGGCCGTGGTCGAAGGCGAGCTGCCGGTTGGCCAGCGCGGTCACCGGCAGCCAGCCGGCCTCGTCGGCGTCGGTGCCGGCGGCCGGGTCGGGCAGGTCGGGGGCGAACGCGAGGTGGGCGACCGAGACGACGCGCATGCGCGGGTCGCGGTCGGGGGTGCCGTAGCTGCCCAACTGCTCCAGGTGTACGCGGCGCAGTCCCTCGCCGCCGAGCCCGGTCTCCTCGGCCAGCTCCCGTCGGGCGCCGGCGGTGAGGTCCTCGTCGGGGCGGACGAAGCCGCCGGGCAGCGCCCACCGCCCCTCGAAGGGCGGCTGGCCGCGCCGGATCAGCAGCAGGTGCAGCGCGCCGTCCCGGATGGTCAGCGCCACCACGTCGACGGTCACGGCGACCGACGGGTAGGCCCCGGGGTCGTACGCGGCCAGGAAGTCCTGCTCGTCAACCATGTCTCTCTCATTCTGAGAACATCTCGATCTGAGAAGAACTTAGCGCACGAGAACGCCCCTGCCAAGTCCGGGACGGGATCCGGCAGGGGCGTACCCAGCTTCGGCAGGGGCGCCTCAGCGCACGAGGCCCGCCAGGTGCGGTCGGCCGCGCGAGTCGTGCAGGGCGAACCCGCCGTCCGGCAGCAGGCCGAAGCTCACCGTGCTCGGCAGCGGCACGGGCAGCTTGAAGGCCACCTCGACCGTGTAGGCGTCCGGCAGCCGGTTCTCCAGCGCCGCCAGGCAGCGGGCCTTGCTCCACATCCCGTGCGCGATCGGCCGGGGGAAGCCGAACAGCCGCGCGCCGAGGCGGGAGGTGTGGATCGGGTTGTGGTCGCCGGAGACCCGCGCGTAGTCCGTACCGACGCGGGGATCGACCCGCCAGCGGGCAGAGTCGGCCGGCGTCGCGGGCCGCCCGGCCTGCTCGCGCCGCCCGCCGCCGCCCCGCTTGCCCTCCCTGCCGAGGTACGTCGAGACGCCGCGCCAGACCTCCGCCCCGTCGACCGAGCCGACCAGCACCACGTCGACCTGCCGCCCCCGGTCGTGCGGGCGCAGGTTCTCGGCGTACGCGCGGAAGTCGAGGGTCTCGTCGGTGGTGACCGGGCGGTGCACGGTGATCCGGTTGCCGACGTGCACCACGCCGGTCAGCGGGATGGGGAACGCCGGCGTGGTCATCAGCCGCAGCGCCAGCGGGAAGCCCATGACGTGCGGGAACGTCGCGGGCAGCCGGTCGGTGAGCCGGAAACCGCAGACCCGGTCGTAGTCGGCGAGGTGCGTCCGGTCGACGGCGATCCCGCCGACGGCCAGCTCGACCGCCGGGACGCCCGCCGACCGCCGCCCGCCGCCGAGGCCGGGCAGCGCGCCGAGCAGCGCCCGCCGGTAGAGCGCCCCGGCGGCCGGCATCCGGGGCAGCTCGACGCGCTCCCGGGCACCCGTTCCGGCCGGGCCCCCGCCCGAGAGGTCCCGCGTCGCCTCGGCCGCGGAGGCGGCGAGGTCGTGCGTCTCTTCGAGGCTCAGGTCGTGGCCGGACGCCGCCGGCCCGCGGATCGCGTCCAGGGTGTCCTGCGACAGGATCTCGGTCGGGCCGTCGATCAGCTCGTGCACCGACAGGTCGTCCGGGTCCGGTGCCGGTTGTCCTCTCCTCGCCATCACGCCCCCAGCAGGCTCTGGCCGCAGACCCGGACGACGTTGCCGCTGACCGCGCCGGAGGCCGGCCACGCCAGCCAGCCGATGGTCTCGGCGACGTCCACCGGCAGCCCGCCCTGGGACATGCTGTTCATCCGCCGGCCCGCCTCGCGGATCACCAGCGGGATGCGCGCGGTCAGCCGGGTCTCGATGAAACCGGGGGCGACCGCGTTGACGCTGATCTGCCGTTCGCGCAGCGCCGGGGCGAGCGACCCGACCAGCCCGATCACGCCCGCCTTGCTGGTGGCGTAGTTGGTCTGGCCCCGGTTGCCGGCGATGCCGGCGATCGAGGAGACCGAGACGATCCGGCCGCCGGCCGGAATCAGCTCCCGTTCCAGCAGTACGTCGTTGATCCGCTCCTGGCTGGAGAGGTTGACGTCGAGCACCGAGTCCCACCGGTCGGCGTCCATCCGGCCGAGGGTCTTGTCGCGGGTGATCCCGGCGTTGTGCACGACCACGTCGACCCGCCCGTGCCGCTCGGCCAGGTGCTCGGCGAGCCGCTGCGGGGCGTCGGGGGCGGTCAGGTCGAGCTGGACGGCGGTGCCGCCGATCTCGTTGGCGACCGCCGCCAGCTCGTCCCCGGCCGCCGGGATGTCCAGCGCGACGACCCGGGCCCCGTCGCGGGCCAGCACCCGGGCCAGCGCCGCGCCGATGCCCCGGGCCGCCCCGGTGACCAGCACGACCTGCCCGTCCAGCGGGCGGTCCCAGTCGGCCGGCGCCCCGGCCGTGCCGGCGCCGACCCGGACCACCTGCCCGGAGACGTACGCGGACCGGCCGGAGAGCAGGAACCGCAGGGTCGCCTCCACGCTCGTCCAGGTGCCGGCGTCCGGGTCCTTCGTGACGTGGACGAGCTGGGCGGTGACGCCCCGGCCGAACTCCTTGCCGATGCTGCGGGTCAGCCCCTCCAGGGCCCGCTGGGCGGTCGCCTCCCGGGGGGAGCCGCACTCGTCGGGCGGGGTGCCGAGCACGACGACCCGGCCGCTGGGCAGCACCGACCGGGCGCGCGGGTGGAAGAAGTCGTACAGCTGGCGCAGCTCGGTGGAGTCGGTGATGCCGGTGGCGTCGTACACCAGGGCGGCGAAGCGCTCGGTGGACTCCACGGCGGCGGGATCGCGCAGCTCGACCCCGGCGGCGGTCAGGACCTTGCCGGCCCGCTCGGCGAGCCGGCCGCCGGTCGCGGCGCCCAGCAGGACGGGGCCGGGCGCGATGGGATCGCCGGGGGTGTGCCGGCGCAGTCGCGGCGGGTCGGGCAGCCCGAGGCGCTTGACCAGCGTGCGGCCGGCCCCCGATCGGACGAAGCTCGCGTACCTGTCGGTCATAGGCGTAGCCTACTGGCGAGTAGGTTGAGGGCAAGTCTTTCGAGGAGGCGGGATCGTGCAGAGCATCCGGCGGGTGGCGGTCATCGGCGGCAACCGCATCCCCTTCGCGCGGTCCAACTCGCGGTACGCCAGCGCGTCGAACGCCGACATGCTGGGCGCCGCGCTGGACGGGCTCGTCGCCCGGTTCGGCCTGGCCGGCCAGCGCGTCGGCGAGGTGGTGGCCGGCGCGGTGCTCAAGCACGCGAAGGACTTCAACCTGACCCGCGAGGTGGTGCTCGGCTCGAAGCTCGACCCGCACACCCCCGCGTACGACATCCAGCAGGCCTGCGGCACCGGGCTGGAGGCGGCCATCCTGGTCGCCAACAAGATCGCCCTCGGTCAGATCGACGTCGGCATCGCCGGCGGCGTGGACACCACCTCCGACGCGCCGCTCGCCGTCAACGAGGAGATGCGCCGCACGCTGCTCCGGCTCAACAGCGCCCGCACCCTCGGCGAGCGGCTGAAGATCGCCGCGAAGCTGCGCCCCACCCAGCCGTTCAAGCCGGAGATCCCGCGCAACGCGGAGCCGCGTACCGGGCTGTCGATGGGGGAGCACGCCGCCCGCACGGCGCTGCGCTGGCAGATCGACCGGCAGGCGCAGGACGAGCTGGCGCTGCGCTCGCACCAGCGGCTCGCCGCCGCGTACGACCGGGGGTTCTTCGACGACCTGCTGACCCCCTACCTCGGGTTGACCCGCGACGCGAACCTGCGCCCCGACACCAGCCTGGAGAAGCTCGGCTCGCTGAAGCCCGTCTTCGGTGCGAAGGGGCCCGACGCCGAGGCGGCGACCATGACGGCCGGCAACTCGTCGCCGCTGACCGACGGCGCCTCGACGGTGCTGCTGGCCAGCGAGGAGTGGGCCCGCGCGCACAGCCTGCCCGTGCTGGCGTGGTTCTCCTGGTCGGAGACCGCCGCCGTCGACTTCGTGCACGGCGACGAGGGGCTGCTGATGGCCCCCGCGTACGCGGTGCCCCGGATGCTGGCCCGGGCCGGGCTGACGCTCCAGGACTTCGACTTCTACGAGATCCACGAGGCGTTCGCCTCGCAGGTGCTGGCGACCCTCGCCGCCTGGGAGTCCCCGGAGTTCTGCAAGGACCGGCTGGGACTGGACGCCCCGCTCGGCGCCATCGACCGGGAGAAGCTGAACGTCAACGGCTCGTCGCTTGCGGCCGGGCACCCGTTCGCGGCCACCGGCGGGCGGATCGTGGCGACCCTGGCGAAGCTGCTCGCCGACAAGGGCAGCGGCCGGGGCCTGATCTCCATCTGCGCCGCCGGCGGCCAGGGCGTGACCGCGATCCTGGAGCGCTGAGCCGGGCACCTGATCCGCAGACGCGGGGCCGGGCAACCCGCCCGGCCCCGCGCTCCGTCCCCTGGGCATGAGGCGACGAAGGCGGAACGCGTGAAGTCGGCCGACGAGGACGAGTACCGGCAGTTCGTCGAGGCCCGGCTGGAGCATCTGCGCCGCACGGCGTACCTGCTCTGCCGGGACTGGCACACCGCCGACGACCTCGTCTCCATCACCCTGGGCAAGCTCTACCGGGCCTGGACCCGGGTCCGCGCGGCGGAGAACGTCGACGCGTACGTCCGGCAGGTGCTCACGCGCGCCTGGCTGGACGAGCGACGGCGGCCGTGGCGGCGCGAACGCAGCACCGACGAGGTCCCCGACGACGCCGCGCCGGACACCGAGCCCGACCTGGCCGACCGGGAGCTGCTCCTCGGCCTGCTCGGGAAGCTGCCCGAGCGGCGGCGCGCCGTGGTGGTGCTGCGCTACTACTGCGACCTCTCCGTGGAGGAGACCGCGCAGATCCTCGGCATCACCACCGGCACGGTGAAGAGCCAGGCCGCCAGAGCACTGGAATCGCTACGCCTGCTGGCCGCTGACCAGTCGGCCCTGAGCACGGGGAGGTTCGCGTGACGTACCGGGAGATCTTCGACGCGGCGATCGGCGACGCGCCGCCCTCCTCGATCGACCTGGACGGGGTGATCCTGCGGCAGCGTCGGCTGGTCCGCACCCGCCGGCTCGGGGCGTACGCCTCGGCGGCCGGCGGGGTGCTGGCGCTGGTGCTCGGCGCGGGCCTGGTGGTCGACCGTCCGGACATGCAGCCGGCAGCCACGGCATCCGCCTCGCGCCCCCCGTACCGCAAGAGCAACCAGAGGCTGCCCACGGAGGCGGCCGAGCGCTACCGGGACGCGGTGGCGGCGGCCCTCGTCGCGCGGGCGTCCGGAGTCCGGTGGGTGGAACCGACCGTGGTCCGCGGCGGCGTCTTCCCCACGGGACCGGCCGGCGACGCACCGGTCGGAATCGCGTCCGAGGACTTCCGCAACGTCGGTTTCTCGGTGGGCGCCTATCCGGTGGACCCCGCCGGCGCGTTCGGCAACGAGTTGTCCGTCCGGGCCCTGGCCGAGCCGCAGCCGGGCCTGAACCGCGACGTCATGGACTGCGGGAAGCAGAGGGTCGATTCGTGCGGTCTCTCCGCGGGGCCGGACGGCGCGCGCGTCCGGGAGACCGCAGTCGTCTCGCACGAAGGGCGGGGTGGGGGCGTAATCCAACGCCGGCGGGTCGACGTCCTGTACCCCGACGGCACCTGGATCGTGGTCGGGCTCCACAGCCGTGACGGGCGGTTCGTGCTCACCCCGCAGCAGCTCCGGGATCTCGCCCTCGATCCGGCCGCCCGCCCCACCTGGTGACCCGGACCCGCCGAGGACGGGCGGCGTTGCCGGGCAGCCGGTCGCGACCCTCCAGGCGGGCAATCTTTCCGACGGTTTCTGCGTCCCGGGGCATGAGTCGGCCCCGGGACCTACTTGATCGTGCCTGCCGGGGCGAGCCACCGCACGGGCTGACCGGTGACCTCGGAGATCTGGTCGAAGTCGCGGTCGTAGTGCAGCAGGGAGAGGCTCTGGCACTCGGCCGTCGCCGCGATCAGCAGGTCGACCGCGCCGGCAGACCGGTGGGTACCACGAGCGGTGAGCTGCTCCTGGATCTCGGCCGCCCGCTCGTAGATCCGGTCCGGCATGCTCACCCAGTTGAACACCGTTCGAAGCCGGTCCCCCAGCCATGTGCGGTCGGCCGGCGAGCGGGCCGAATACAGGAACTCCAGCTCGACCAGCGGGCAGACCGCGAGCAGGCCGGCCGTGAGCGGCTGCTCCCATCGGGCCTGGGTGTCGGGGTCGCGCAGCAGCCGGACCAGCGCACTGGTGTCGACCAGGTAGTCGGCGAGTCTCACGACCGGTACGTGCTCTTGTCGAGCAGTTCGTCGAAGTCCCCGGCCTGGGCCCGCCCGCTGAGTTCCGCGAGGGCGCGGGCGCGCCGGAGGCGGGCAGCCCCTTCCCGCAGCGCGACGTTCACCGTGTCCTTCTTGGTCTTGGTGCCGAAAGCCGCAGCCGCGTCGGCGAGCGCCTCGTCATCGACGTCGACCAGGATCTTGGTCATTGCGCGCCCCCTATATACCGTCCGCTTGCCGAGTATATCCAGCGCCGGGCTGGTCCGGCGCGGGTCGAGGCTCGCGCCGCGGCCTCGATCCGGCCGGACCGGCAGATGGGGCAGTCCACGCCGTTCGCCCGGGCCTCGCATCCGCCCGCCGGGTCAGGCGGTGGCGCCGCCGTCGATGGCGATCGACGCGCCGGTGATGTGCCGGCCACCCTCGCCCACCAGGTGGCTGACCGTCGCCGCCACGTCCTCCGGCGTGCCGTAGCGGCCGAGGGCGATGTGTGACCGCTGGGCGTCCGCGCCGGCGCTGTCCGCGCGGTTCATGTCGGTGTCGGTGGAACCGGGCAGGACCAGGTTGACGGTGATCCCGCGCGGGCCGAGTTCGCGGGCGAGCGCCCTGGTCAGGCCGTTGACGGCGGTCTTGGTCATGGCATAGACGCTCACCCCGGGAGCCGGTACGCGGCTGGCGAAGCTGCTGCCGATGTTGACGATCCGCCCGCCGTCACGCAGGTGGCGTACCGCCGCCTGGGTGGCGAGGTACACCCCGCGCACGTTGACGGCGATGGCCCGGTCGAGATCGTCGAGGCCGACCTGTCCGATCGGCCCGGACGAGAACACCCCGGCGTTGTTGACCAGGATGTCCAGCCGCCCCAGCTCGGCGACGGTCCGCTCGACCGCGTCGACGATCGCCGTACCGTCGGTGCTGTCGGCGCGGATCGCCAGGCCGGTGCGGCCGAACGACGTGATGTCGGCGACGACGGCCTTCGCGCTCTCCTCCGCGCTGCGGTAGGTGAACGCGACGTGGGCTCCGTCCTCGGCCAGCCGCCGTGCGACGGCGGCGCCGATACCGCGGCTACCGCCGGTGACCAGGGCGACCCTGCCGGTAAGTCTGGGCACTCTTCCTCATTCCCGTCAGTCGGCTCAGCAGGGTGATCACCATAGCCAGCCGGCAACCCTGCCGATGCGGTGCGGGCGGGTCCGGGAGAATGAGCGCCGTGACGACGATCCCGAACGTGCTCGCCAACCGGTACGCCTCGCCCGAACTGGTCGCCCTCTGGTCGCCGGAGGAGAAGATCCGGATGGAGCGGCGGCTCTGGCTCGCCGTGCTCCGGGCCCAGCGGGACCTCGGCATCGGAGTGCCCGACGGCGTGGTCGAGGCGTACGAGGGGGTGCTCGACCAGGTCGACCTGGCCTCGATCGCCGAGCGGGAGCGGGTCACCCGGCACGACGTGAAGGCCCGGATCGAGGAGTTCAGCGCGCTCGCCGGGCACGAGCACGTGCACAAGGGGATGACCTCCCGTGACCTCACGGAGAACGTCGAGCAGCTCCAGGTGCGCCGCTCACTGGAGCTGATCCGGGACCGGGTGGTCGCCACCCTGGCCCGGCTGTCCCGGCTCGCCGTCGAGCACTCCGACCTGGTCATGACCGGCCGCTCACACAACGTCGCGGCGCAGGCCACCACGCTGGGCAAGCGCTTCGCGTCGGCCGCGGAGGAGCTGCTCATCGCGTACGAGCGGCTGGACGACCTGATCAACTGGTACCCGCTTCGCGGCGTCAAGGGCCCCGTCGGCACCGCCGCCGACCAGCTCGACCTCTTCGACGGCGACGCCGACAAGGTGGCCGAGCTGGAGCGCCGGGTCGCCGGGCACCTCGGCTTCAGCCGCGTGCTCGACAGCGTCGGCCAGGTCTACCCGCGCTCGATCGACCTGGCGGTGCTCTCCGCGCTCGCCCAGATCGCCGCCGCCCCGTCGTCGCTGGCGACCACCATCCGGCTGATGGTCGGCCAGGAGCTGGCCACCGAGGGCTTCAAGCCGGGCCAGGTGGGCTCCAGCGCGATGCCGCACAAGATGAACACCCGCTCCAGCGAGCGGGTCAACGGGTTCGCCGTGATCATCCGGGGTTACCTGTCGATGGTCGGCGAGCTGGCCGGCGACCAGTGGAACGAGGGGGACGTCTCCTGCTCGGTGGTCCGCCGGGTCGCCCTGCCGGACGCGTTCTTCGCCGCCGACGGGCTGTTCCAGACCTTCCTCACCGTGCTGGACGAGTTCGGCGCGTACCCGGCGGTCGTCAACCGGGAGCTGGAGCGCTTCCTGCCGTTCCTGGCCACCACGAAGATCCTGGTGGCGGCGGTCCGGCGCGGCGTCGGCCGCGAGGTCGCGCACGAGGCGATCAAGGAGCACGCGGTCGCGGTGGCCCTGGCCATGCGCGAGAAGGGCGCCGCCGAGAACGACCTCTTCGACCGCCTGGCGCAGGACGGCCGCCTGGGCCTGACCCGCGCCGAGATCGACACCCTCGTCGCCGACCGTACCGCCTTCGTCGGCGCCGCCCCGGCCCAGGTCGAGGCGGTCGCCCGCCGCATCGCCACGGTAGTGGACGCCCACCCCCAGGCAGCCACCTACACCCCACCCCCCATCCTCTAACCCCCAAACCCCCTCAAACCCTCCGGCCCCCTGTTCAAGTCCCGGTGATCATGAGGTTGGCGGCGGGTTTTGAGATCAACTTCGCCGCTAACCTCATGATCACCGGGGGCGGGCCGGCGGGTGGGGCCGGGGGGTGGGGGCCAGGGGGGTTAGGAGTCTCGGGTGGGGGTTTCCGCTGCGGAGCGGAGGTTGGGGGCGCTCGCCGGTTCGGCGATGCCACCCGGGGACTCGGCGAAGGCGGGGTCGTGCGCGGTCTCCGCGGCGACCAGCGGCTGGTCGGGCGGCATGACGTCGGGCATCTTGGGCGCCACGACCACGGCCGTGCCGTACGCGCAGATCTCCATCCACATCTCGCCGCAGTCGCGGCTGTCGAAGCGCATCCCCACCACGGCGTTCGCGCCGATGCGGCGGGCCTCCTCGCCGAGCCGGGCCACCGAGTCCGTACGCCACCGGGTGAGGTTGTCCGGGGCCATCGGGTCGTACGCGCCACCGCGCAGGTTCTTGACCCCCTCGCGGTACGGGTTCCGCGTCCTGGCCATCGATGACACCACTTCGCCGAGGATCTGGCGGATCTCGTACCCGGGTAGTTGCTCCGTCGTCACGACCAGCACGTTTCCGATGGTCTCAGGGTTGCGCGCACCCGATCGTGAGCCGTGTTCACCTGATCGGATGCTGCAAAACGGCGCGGCGCGGACGGCCGGCGCGCTGCCGACCATCCGCGCCTGGCGCGGCGCTAACCGTCAGACACCGGCAGTCTGGGTGATCCAGGCCCGGTTGTACGCGACGCTGCCGTAGTTCTGGATGCTCTGGCCGTCGGCGGTGGAGGCGACGCCGACCTGCGCGCCGTTGTAGAACTGCGGGCCGCCCGAGTCGCCCCGCCAGGCGTTGCCGTTGATCCGGGTGCTCCGGATCGCCTGCCCGCCGTACGCGTCGGTGGCGCTGTTGCTGGTCACCCGGACCGACGCGGTCTTCAGCTGGGTCGAGGCGGAGCAGCCGCTGTAGCAGGTCATGCCCCAGCCGTAGATCGAGTTGGTCGAGTTGAGCGGCGGGTTGCTGTTGGCGAGCGTGACGTACGAGGTGCTCACCGAGCTGGACAGGCGCAGCAGGGCCAGGTCGTACCGGCTGTAGCTGGCGCTGACGGTGCGGGTCTGGCCGCCGGAGGAGCGGTAGACGCTGCCGACCCGGACGGACATCGTGCCGCTGACGCAGTGTCGCGCGGTGAGCACCCACTGCGGCGCGATGATGGTGCCGGAGCAGGTGAACGAGCCGTTGCTGAGCACGGCGGCGGCCCACGGGGCCGACGAGACGGTGCTGCCGCCGATGATCGGCTGCGGGCCGGCCGGGGCGGCGAGGGCGCCGGAGCTGGCGCCGAGCAGGCCGGCCGCTGCGGTGGCCAGCACCGCGACCATGGATCGGATGCGCATGGGGGCTCCTTCGGGGTGGGGCCCGGGTTCACCGGGTCGAGCTGTCGGCCGGCGGGCGGGGTGGCCCGACGTCCGATCGACGTACGACGATGTACGGTAGGGCCCCTGAGATGTCGTTCACAAGAGATCCATCGGAAATGATGGATGAGACGGTATGGTGGGCGGGGCGGCGGGCGGCCTCCTGACGATCCGGCGTTGCGGGGCGAAACGGGTCGGTCGGCAACGGATGGGCATCGGGATCGCAACGAACCCGCATCGGTCCCGGGGCCCCGCGCCGGGAATGTCGATCACTGCCTGAACTGCGTCCGGCCGGTGCATCCGGGGCGGTATCTGCCAGGTAGGCTGGCTGCGCTCGCCCGTTGTGGGTAGGCACCCAACTGCGTACACAGTCAGGAGTGCCCAGTGCCTCGCGTCGTCGTCGACGTCATGCTCAAGCCCGAGATCCTCGATCCCCAGGGCCAGGCCGTCGCAAACGCGCTGCCCCGGCTCGGCGTCAGCGACGTCGCCTCGGTTCGGATCGGCAGGCGGATCGAGATCGAATTCACCGGTGAACCGGACCTGGACCGGGCCCGGGAGATCGCCGACAAGCTGCTCGCCAACCCGGTCATCGAGGACTTCACGGTCCGCGTGGCCGAGGCCGACGAGACCGTGGACGCACGCTCGTGACCGCCCGGGTGGGTGTGGTCACCTTCCCCGGCTCGCTCGACGACGGGGACGCGGCCCGGGCCGTCCGGATCGCGGGCGCCGAACCGGTCCGCCTCTGGCACGGTGACCCGCAGCTGCACG
Source organism: Micromonospora sp. NPDC049060 (assembly GCF_040649055.1). Lineage (NCBI taxonomy): Bacteria > Bacillati > Actinomycetota > Actinomycetes > Micromonosporales > Micromonosporaceae > Micromonospora > Micromonospora sp. NPDC049060. The sequence continues at coordinate 156,075 of NZ_JBEZEV010000005.1, read as the reverse complement.
GGGTGGACGCCGTCGTCCTGCCCGGTGGCTTCTCCTACGGCGACTACCTGCGCTGCGGCGCCATCGCCCGGTTCGCCCCGGTGATGGGGACGATCGTGGACGCGGCCCGGGGCGGCCTGCCCGTGCTCGGCATCTGCAACGGTTTCCAGATCCTCTGCGAGGCCCACCTGCTGCCCGGCGCGCTCACCCGCAACCAGCACCTGCACTTCCGCAACCGCGACCAGGTCCTGCGCGTCGAGTCGGCCGGCACCGCGTGGACCAACGCGTTCCAGCCCGGCCAGGAGGTGCTGATCCCGGTCAAGAACGGCGAGGGCTGCTACGTCGCCGACACCGCGACGCTGGACCAGCTCGAAGCCGAGGGCCGGGTGGTCGCCCGCTACGTCGGCGGCAACCCCAACGGGTCGCAGCGCGACATCGCCGCGATCACGAACCCCGCCGGCAACGTGGTCGGCATCATGCCGCATCCCGAGCACGCGGTGGAGGCGCTCACGGGCCCCTCCCTGGACGGTCTCGGCTTCTTCACCTCGGTGCTCAAGCACCTGGTGGGGACGCCGGCGTGACCGTGCGCGGCATCATCGGTCGGCTCACCCGCCCGTCGGGCGGACGCGAGCGCAGCGAGGAGAGGTCATGACCACCCATCCGGACGAGGTACGGGATAACCCGGAGGCCTTCCCGGCCGCCCCGGCGCAGCCGGTGGAGCCGCGTCCGGCCGGCGTCGTGCCGCCGGCCGGGCGTCCCGGACCGGCGACCGCCGACTGGGCCGACGGACTGGACACCGTGCCGCGCGCCGGGGACACCCCCGGTGAGCTCCAGCCGTACGCCGAGCTGGGCCTCCGCGACGACGAGTACGAGCGGATCCGGCACATCCTCGACCGGCGGCCCACCCAGGCCGAGCTGGCGATGTACTCGATCATGTGGAGCGAGCACTGCTCCTACAAGTCGAGCAAGGTGCACCTGCGGCAGTTCGGCGAGAAGGCCCCGCCGAGCGACCGGCTGCTCGCCGGCATCGGCGAGAACGCCGGCGTCGTGCAGGTCTCCGACGAGCTGGCGGTGACCTTCAAGGTCGAGTCGCACAACCACCCGAGCTTCGTCGAGCCCTACCAGGGCGCGGCCACCGGCGTCGGCGGCATCGTGCGGGACATCCTCGCCATGGGCGCCCGCCCGGTCGCGGTGATGGACCCGCTGCGCTTCGGCGCCGCCGACCACCCCGACACCGCCCGGGTGCTGCCCGGCGTGGTCGCCGGCGTGGGCGGCTACGGCAACTGCCTGGGCCTGCCGAACATCGGCGGCGAGGTCGTCTTCGACCCCTGCTACCAGGGCAACCCGCTGGTCAACGCGCTCTGCCTCGGGGTGCTGCCGGTCGACCGGCTCCAGAACAAGGCCGCCGCCGGCCCGGGCAACGTCGTCGTGCTGATGGGCGCCAGGACCGGCCGGGACGGCATCGGCGGCGTGTCGGTGCTGGCCAGCGCCACCTTCGACGAGGGCAGCGAGAAGCGCCGCCCGTCGGTGCAGGTCGGCGACCCGTTCATGGAGAAGCTGCTCATCGAGGCGTGCCTGGAGCTCTACGACGCCCGGCTGGTCGTCGGCATCCAGGACCTCGGCGGCGCCGGCCTGACCTGCGCGCTGACCGAGACCGCCGCGGCGGCCGGCACCGGCATGCGGGTCTGGCTGGAGCGCGTGCCGCTGCGCGAGGCCTCGATGGAGCCGCACGAGATCCTGGCCAGCGAGTCCCAGGAGCGGATGCTGCTGGTCGTCGAGCCGGAGAAGCTCGAAGCGGTGCTCAAGACCGCCGAGAAGTGGGGCGTCTGGGCCACCGCCATCGGCGAGGTCACCCCGCCGGCCCCGGACGGCCAGCCGGGCCGGCTGCTGATCACCTGGCACGACCAGCTCGTGGTGGACGTGCCGCCGGGCTCGCTGGTCGACGACGGCCCGGTCTACGCCCGCCCGATGCGCGAGCCGGCCGACCTGATCCTGCTCCAGGCCGACCGCGCGGAGACGCTGCCCCGGCCGGCCGACCCGGACGCGCTGCGCGAGACCGTGCTGCGCATGATCGCGTCGCCCAACCTGGCCGACAAGACCTGGGTCACCGAGCAGTACGACCGCTACGTGCTGGGCAACACCGTGCTCGCCCAGCCGGAGGACTCCGGCGTGATCCGGATCGACGAGCGGACCGGGCTGGGCGTGGCGCTGTCGGTGGACGGCAACGGCCGGTACGCGCGGCTCGACCCGTACCACGGCACGAAGCTCGCGCTGGCGGAGGCGTACCGGAACGTGGCCGTCACCGGCGCGAAGCCGATCGCCGTCACCAACTGCCTCAACTTCGGCTCGCCGGAGGACCCGGGCGTGATGTGGCAGTTCGCCGAGGCCGTCCGCGGCCTGGCGGACGGTTGCGCGGAGCTGGGCATCCCGGTCACCGGCGGCAACGTCAGCTTCTACAACCAGACCGGCGCGGCGCCGATCCACCCGACCCCGGTGGTCGGTGTACTCGGCGTGCTCGACGACGTGGCCGACCGGGTGCCGATGGGCTTCGTGCCCCGGCCGAGCGGCGACCACGACCAGATCTTCCTGCTCGGCGAGACGCACGTGGAGCTCTCCGGCTCGGAGTGGGCCTGGGTCACCCACGAGCACCTCGGCGGCGTACCCCCGCAGGTCGACCTGGCCCGCGAGCGGCTCCTGGCCGAGCTGCTGGCGGAGGCCGCGCGGGTCGGGCACCTGAGCGCCGCGCACGACCTCTCCGACGGCGGCCTCGCGCAGAGCCTGGTGGAGTCCTGCCTGCGGCGCGGCGTCGGCGCCCGGATCGCGGTGCCGGAGCGGTTCGACGGCGGCTCGATGCCGTTCGTCTACCTGTTCAGCGAGTCCGCCGGCCGGGCCCTGGTGTCGGTGCCGCGCGGCCACGAGAAGGCGTTCACCGCCCTCTGCGCCGAGCGCGGCGTGCCGTTCGAGCTGATCGGCGTCACCGACCCGACCGGCGGTGCGCTGGAGGTGCACGGCCAGTTCCGCATCGGCCTGGACGAGCTGCGGGCCGCGCACAGCGAGACGCTGCCGCGCCTCTTCGGGGGCGCGGGGGTCGTCGAGGTGCCCGCGCCGGCCACCGGTGTGGCGGGTGCCGTCGAGGCCGTGCCGCTGCCCGTCGCCGAATCGGCCGGCGTGGAGCCCGTGGACCCGTCGGCCGTCGCGAGCGAGCCGATCGCGTCGGCCGGGCCGGTTCCGTCGACCGGTGCCGTCCAGCCGGTGGCCCCGGCCGAGGCGGCAGCCCCGGCGGAGGCCGTCACGCCCGGCCCGGAGCAGCCGGCGGCCGAGGCCGCCGACCGGCCGGCCGAGGCCGGCGGGGCGTCGGCTCCCGAGCCCGGCGACACCGAGCCCGGTCAGCGCTGAGGCGGTGGCCGCGGCCGTCCACGTCCAACCCGGGTCAGGCGCCCGCTTCGACTGGGGGTTGACGGGGGCGGCCGAGCTGGGCCGGGTGTGCGCGGTGCTGGTGGTGGTGGACGTGCTGTCGTTCACCACCGCCGTGGACGTCGCGGTCGGGCGCGGCATGCGGGTGCACCCGTTCCCGTGGGGCGAGCAGGCCGCCGACTACGCGCGGCGCGTCGGCGCGGTCGCGGCGGTGGGCCGCCGGCAGACGACCCCGGAACACCCGTGGTCGCTCTCGTCGGCGGCGCTGACCACCGCACCGGTCGTCGCCGACCTCGTGCTGCCGTCGCCGAACGGCTCGGCGATCAGCGCGGCGGCCAGCGCCACCGGACTGCCGGTGGTCGCGGCCTGCCTGCGTAACGCGCAAGCCGTCGGCCGTTGGCTCGACCAGCAGGGGTACGGTTCGACGGACGCGCCGATCGGCGTGATCGCTTCGGGCGAGCGCTGGCCGGACGGCTCCCTGCGCCCCTGCGTGGAGGACCAGCTCGGGGCGGCATGCGTGCTGGACGCCCTGTCGGGTGTGCCCGGCGGCCTCTCCGTGGAGGCGGCCATGGCCCTCGCCGCGCTCGCCAGCACCCCCGACGTGCCCGCCGCGGTCTGCGGCAGCGTGTCGGGCCGCGAGCTCATCGAGGGCGGCTTCGCTGGGGACGTGGAGGTCGCCGTCCGGGTCGGCGTCTCGGACGTGGTCCCGCTGCTGCGGCAGGGCGTCTTCTCCGCCGCCTGACCTCCCCGCGACCGTACGCCCGACCCGGTCGGGGCGGGCCGGAACGGCGGCGAGGGCCGCCCGGAGATCCGGACGGCCCTCGCCGTGGTGCTGTGTCGTTCGGGGCCAACCCCGAACGGGTCAGTCGTCCAGCCAGTCCAGCCGGCGGCCACCCCGGTCCTGCTGCGGTGGGCCGTCCGGGCGACCGCGACCGGTCTGCGGGTCGTCGTAGCCGCCCGGCTGGCCGTAGCCACCCTGGCCGTAGCCGTCGCGGTCCTCGTAGCCGCCGCGCTGCTGCGGGGGCTCCTGACCGTAGCCGCCCTGGCCGTAGCCGCCCTGGTTGTCGTACGAGGTGGGCTGGTCGTAGCCGCCCGGCTGGCCGTAGCCGCCGCGTGGCGCCGTGGGCTCCTGGCCGCCGTAGCCGCCGGACTGGCCGTAGCCGCCCCGCTCGTAGCCGCCGCCCGGCTGGTTGTAACCGCCGGTCTGCTCGCCGCCCCGGCCGTACGCGCCCGGGTCGGACTGGCCGTAGCCCTGACCCTGCTCCGGCTGGTAGACGCCGGTGGCGTACGGGTCGGCCGGGGCCGGGTACTGGGTGGCGTCGCCGGTGTAGCGGCCGGTCGGCTCGTCGTACCGCTCGCCGTGGCCCCGGCCACCGCCCGCCGGCGGGTAGCCCGCGGCACCCGCCGTGCCGGCCGCGCCTGCCGGAGCGCCGTAGTCGTTGCTGCCGTAGCCGCCGCCGGAGGCGGGCGCGTTGCCGTAGCCGCTCCCGGACGAGGGCGCGTTGCCGTAGCCGCCGCTGCCGTAGCCGCCGCCGGAGGCGGGCGCGTTGCCGTAGCCGGCACCGCCGTAGCCACCCGCGCCGGCCGGCTCGTCGCCGTAGCCGCTGCCGCCCCAGCCCTGCTGGTTGCCCGCCGCGCCGTAGGGCTGCGGGGGAGCGCCGTACGGGTCCGGCGGCACGTCGTCGACCACGGGGCGGTGCATCATCGTGGGGGCGTCGCTGAGCGCGGTGCCGCCCACCATCGTCGGATCCGGCGTGGTGCCGACCCGGTTGACCACCCGGGTCTGGTCGTCCGCGCCCCGGAACGCCCCGCGGGCCGCCGGGACCGCACCGGCCGCGGCGCCCGCCGGGGCGTCGTCGTCGGCCTCGTCGCCGTTGTCCTTGCGCCGCATCAGGAGCAGCACGATGGTGCCGACACCGGCGGCGACGAGCAGGCCGCCGAGCAGGATGATCAGCCAGGAGCCCATGCCGCCGGAGTCCTCGTTGCTGGCGTTGGCCGCCGCGCCCGGGGTCGCCTCGGTGCTCTCCTCGGGCGTCTCCTCGACGGGCTCGTCGGAGGGGAGCGGCTCCTCGCTGGCCGACGGGGTGGGGCTCGGGGTCGTCTCGACCTTGATCGCCAGCGCGATGCGCTGGCCGGTGACGCTCTGCCCGGCGGACGCGTCGAAGCTCTTGGTGGCGTAGACCTCACCGACGCTGGCACCGATGGCGAGCCGGCCGGGCGCGATCGGCTTCTCGCTGCTGCCGGAGAAGCGGAAGTTGCCGTCGTCGTCGCTGATCGTGTCGATCTTCTTGCCGGCGCCGTCCTGGAGCATGACCACGGCGTTCGGCACGGCCTTGCCGTTCGCCTGCACGACCACCTTGCCGGAGACCGACTTGACGGTCTGCGTCTGGGGCGGCTGGGACGGCTGGGCCCGGCCCTTGACGCCGAGCTGGAAGGTGGCGGTGCCGGCGCCGGACTTGTCGCCCTCGGCCGCCACCGTCACGGTGACGTTGGCGTCGCCGGCGTTGTCGCTGGCCCTGATCCGCAGCAGCTGGGACCTCGGCCGGTCGTTGTTGACGTTGATCTCTCCGCAGCCGCCCGCGCAGCTCACGCCGCCCGGCAGGCCGGCGAGGCTGAGCTGGATCTTCTCGTCGCCTTCGCGGGGGGTCACCTGCACGGTGACGGCGGTGTCGCTGCCGGCGTTGACGGTGACCGAGCCGGGCGACACGGTGACGTCCGCGGCCAGGGCTGGTGTGGCGGGGGCGGCGAGCAGAGCGCCGACAACCAGCGCCACGACCACACCGGCCCGCTGCTTCCAGGCACGTCGGTGTGTTGACACGTCCACCGCCCTTCCGGACTGACTTCCCTCGGCGGCGGGGCGCCGGGCCGGGGATCATCACGGTACGAATACGCCGTCGGCAACTATGCCTTGTCTGACCGGATCGGCGCGACCCAGGGCCAGCGTCAGGCGCGGCGCGCTGAAGCCGTATCGTCCCGTCGTGTCCTCTCCGCACACTAAGTCCGCCGCGGTCGCGGCGGCGTTGTCGGCGCTCGACGAGGGGCGTACGCCCGAACGACCGGTCCTCCGGGAGGCGGTCCGTGCCCTGTTGACCGTCCTCGCGGAGCGCGCCCCCGGCCGATCGGTGGAGGTGCGTGTCCCACCTTACGGCGCAGTTCAGTGCGTTCCCGGTCCCCGACACACCCGTGGCACCCCTGCCAACGTCGTCGAGATGGAGCCCGAGACCTGGCTGGCGGTGGCCACCGGACGGCTCGACTGGGCCGACGCGATCACCCAGGGTCGCGTACGGGTGAGCGGAATCCGGGCGGATCTCTCCGCGCACCTGCCGCTCTAGCTGGGGCGATACGCATCGACCGGTCACACCTCGGAGCCGGATCGTGACTTTCTGTATCGACACGGATTCGCGTACACTGTCAGGCGACGACAGTGGTCCCGGCCGAGGAGTGCGGATCCGCCCCCCGCGTGATTCCGCAAGGCCGGTCCAGATCAGCATGAGGGAGCGCAGGTGCCCCGAGGCGACGGCCGGCTGAGCCACGACCTTGATCCCCAACGACCAGGCCCCCAGGACGCGTGCGGCGTCTTCGGCGTCTGGGCGCCCGGGGAGGAGGTCGCCAACCTGACCTACTTCGGGCTCTACGCCCTCCAGCACCGTGGCCAGGAGGCCGCGGGCATCGCGGTCAGCGACGGCTCGGGCGTCGTGGTCTACAAGGACCTCGGCCTGGTCGCCCAGGTCTTCGACGAGCCGACCCTGGCCAGCCTGCGCGGGCACGTGGCGATCGGGCACGCCCGCTACTCGACCACCGGCGGCTCGACGTGGGAGAACGCCCAGCCGACCATCCGGTCCACCACCTCCGGCACCACCATCGCGCTGGCCCACAACGGCAACCTGGTCAACACCGCGGAGCTCCAGCGCGAGGTCGCCGAGCGGGGCCTGGTCGCCGACGGCTCGACAAACGACACCTCCCTGGTGACGATGCTGCTGGCCAGCCGCCCGGACCTGTCGGTCGAGGCGGCGGCGCTGGAGGTGCTGCCGCGGCTGCGGGGCGCGTTCAGCTTCGTGTTCATGGACGAGTCGACCCTCTACGCGGCCCGCGACCCGCACGGCGTACGCCCGCTGGTGCTGGGCCGCCTGGAGCGCGGCTGGGTGGTGGCCAGCGAGACCGCCGCGCTGGACATCGTCGGCGCGAGCGTGGTCCGCGAGGTCGAGCCCGGCGAGCTGATCGCGATCGACGAGGACGGCCTGCGCTCCAGCCGGTTCGCCGCCCCGGAGCCCAAGGGCTGCCTCTTCGAATACGTCTACATCGCCCGCCCGGACGCCACCATCGCCGGCCGCAACGTGCACTCCGCCCGGGTGCAGATCGGCCGCCAGCTGGCCAAGGAGCACCCGGTCGAGGCCGACCTGGTCATCCCGGTGCCGGAGTCCGGCACCCCGGCCGCGATCGGCTACGCCGAGGAGTCGGGCATCACCTACGGCGCCGGCCTGATGAAGAACCCGTACGTCGGGCGCACCTTCATCCAACCGTCGCAGACCCTGCGCCAGCTCGGCATCCGGCTCAAGCTCAACCCGCTGCGGGAGAACGTCCGGGGCAAGCGGCTGGTCGTGGTCGACGACTCGATCGTGCGCGGCAACACCCAGCGGGCGATCGTGCGGATGCTGCGCGAGGCCGGCGCGCTGGAGGTGCACGTGCGCATCTCCTCGCCGCCGGTCAACTGGCCGTGCTTCTACGGCATCGACTTCGCCACCCGCGCCGAGCTGCTGGCCAACGGGCTGGACAACGACGGCATCCGGCGCTCCATCGGGGCGGACACGCTCGGCTACGTGTCGCTCCCGGGCCTGATCGCCGCCACCGAGCAGCCGAAGACCCGGCTGTGCCGTGCGTGCTTCGACGGGGAATACCCGATCGAGCTGCCCGCCGGCAACCTGATCGGCAAGCACGTGCTCGAAGGGGTGGGCCGGCGGGTCGCCGCGCAGGCGGCCGACACCCCGGAGCACACCGCCCCGCTCGTCGCCACTCCGGGCGGCGTGACCACACACCGCCCGTAGCACCACCCGGCGCGGCCCGGCCACCGCCGGCGCGGCGCCAGAACCAAGGGGGAGAACCGTGACGCACGTGTCCGAGCGCAGCGGCGCAGGAAGCAGCCCGTCCGGCGCCGGCGGCGACCGCCAGCCCTGGACGGCCGGCACCGGCCGCCAGGCGCGCAAACGCTCGGTCTCGTACGCGGACGCCGGGGTCTCGATCGAGGCGGGCGACCGCGCGGTCGAGCTGCTCAAGTCGAAGGTGAAGCAGACCCGACGCCCCGAGGTGATGGGCGACCTGGGCGGCTTCGCCGGCCTGTTCCGGCTGGACACGAAGAAGTACAAGAACCCGATCCTGGCCTCGTCCACGGACGGCGTGGGCACCAAGCTGGTGATCGCGCAGCAGATGGACATCCACGACACGGTCGGCATCGACCTGGTCGCGATGGTCGTCGACGACCTGGTGGCCTGCGGCGCCGAGCCGCTCTTCCTGCTCGACTACATCGCCACCGGCGAGGTCGTGCCGGACAAGGTCGCCGAGATCGGCGCCGGCATCGCCGACGGCTGCCGCTACGCCGGCTGCGCCCTGCTGGGCGGCGAGACCGCCGAGCACCCGGGCGTGCTCCGCCCGGACGAGTACGACATCTCGGCCACCGGCGTCGGTGTGGTCGAGGAGAGCGACATCCTCAGCCCGGACCGGGTCGAGGTGGGCGACGTCGTCATCGCGATGCGCTCCTCCGGCCTGCACTCCAACGGCTACTCCCTGGTGCGCCACGTGCTGCTGGGCGCCGGCCGGATGCGGCTCGACGTGGTGATCGACGACTTCGGCCGGCAGCGCACCCTCGGCGAGGAGCTGCTCACCCCGACGAAGATCTACGCGCAGGACTGCCTCAAGCTCATCGCCGAGGCCGAGGTGCGCTCCATCGCCCACGTCACCGGCGGCGGCATCCCCGGCAACCTGGTCCGGGTGCTCCCCGAGCACGTCGACGCGGTCGTCAACCGGTCCACCTGGAAGCCGCAGCCGATCTTCGACCTGATCCAGTCCAAGGGACGGATCGAGGACCCGGAGATGGAGGCGACCTTCAACATGGGCGTCGGCATGTTCGCGATCGTCTCCGCCGAGGACGCGGACCGCGCGCTGGCCACCCTGACGGGCCGGGGCGTCGACGCGTGGCAGGCCGGCGAGATCATCGAGGGCTCCGGCAACGTGCAGATGGTCGGCCAGCACACCCGGGGCTGATCGACTCCCGGTGACCGTACGGGCACCTGATCAGGGCTTCACCCGAGTGGCCGTCGCCGCCTAGCCTGAAGGGCACCCTCAGAGCTGTCGGGGCCGCCCGCCCGGTTTCCCCGACAGCCCTTCAGGCGCGGAGGAGGGCAATGGCTGCTCGGGGACTGTCGTTCAGCGGGATGCGCGGCCTGGCCGCCGTCCCCTCGTACGTGGTCATGCAGCCCACCACCCTGTGCAACCTGGACTGCGCCTACTGCTACCTGCCGTTCCGCGCGGCCGACCGGCGGATGCCGGTGCCGGTGGCCGAGGCGGTGGCCGCGTCGGTCAACCCGTGGGCGGCGGCGGGCCGGTTCTCGGTGGTGTGGCACGGCGGTGAGCCGCTGGCCGCCGGCCGGGAGCACCTGGCCGCGCTGATCGCGCCCTTCGGGCCCGGGGTCGAGCACCACGTGCAGACCAACGCCACGCTGATCGACGACGCCTGGTGCGCGTTCTTCGTCGAGCACGGGGTGCGGGTGAGCGTGAGCGTGGACGGCCCGCGGGAACGCAACGGCGACCGGGTCACCCGGGGCGGCGGTCCCGCGTACGACCGGATCCTGCGCGGGGTGGCGGCGCTGCGCCGGCACGGCCTGCCGTTCTCGGCGCTGGCGGTGGTGGGTCGCCCCGGGCCGGGCCTGGCCACCGAGCTGTACGACTACTTCCTCGACCTGGGCTGTGACGTGCTGGGCGTCAACATCGAGGAGACCGAGGGGGTCAACCTCCGCGACAACTCCCACGACGCGCGGCTGGTGACCGCCTTCTGGGCGGAGCTGGTGGCGGCCTGGCGCCGGGAGCCCCGGATCCACCTGCGCGAGGTCGAGTGGTCGCTGCGGTACGCCGCGGCGGTGCTGGACGGCAGCGCCGACGACCTGCTTCCCCGGCGGTTGGACCCGATCCCGACCGTCGGCCACGACGGCTCGGTGACCGTGCTCTCGCCGGAGCTGGCCGGCTTCACCGATGTCCGGTACGGCGACTTCAGCAGCGGAAACGTGCTGGCCACCCCGCTGGTCGAGATCCTCGCCCACGCGGACCGGACGCCCTGGGTCGGCGAGTTCCTCGCCGGCGTCGAGGCGTGCCGTGCGTCCTGCCCCTACTTCGGGTTCTGCGGCGGCGGCCACGCGGCCAACCGCTACTTCGAACAGGGGCGTTTCGACGGTACGCAGACCGCGCACTGCCGCAACAGCAAGATCCACTTACTGGAGGGAGTGTTGGAGCATGCCCGAGACCACCAGTCACCGGCATCCTGACCGGAGGGCGGACACCCCGGACGAGGTCGCCGACCGGGTGCGGGAAGCCGCGCCGGGACTCACCGCACTCCTCCACGAGGCCGAGGCCGCGCGGCGACTACGGGCCGAGGTGGCGGGCGGCGACGGCGCGAGCGCCGTGTGCGCCTGGAACCACTTCGAGAACATCCCGACGTTCTACAACTGGAACAACCGTCCCCGCTGAGACAGACCGTGATCAGGGACCTGCCGATCGTCCGGAAGGCTCTCCGGGCGGGGCAGGTCCCTGATCGTCGGTCTTGGCGCCGCTTCGATGGGCACATGCGTGAGCACGCGGGCGATCACCGCGTGCTCAGCTGCTACCGGAGGTCAGCGGGGCGGACGTACCCAGGGATCCGGGTCTTCGTCCGCGTGATCCTCATCATCGTCGTCGACATACTCTTTGTAGTCGTCGTCGAAGTTGTGCTCAGACTTACCAGCACCCGCCAGTTCGCGCTGCAAGGCGGTGAGGTCGGTGTTCGGGGAGTGGTACTTCAACTCCCGGGCCACCTTCGTCTGCTTGGCCTTAGCACGGCCGCGCCCCATGGCTCGACCCCCTCGCACAGAATGCGGGGCAGCCCGAAGGCGGGCCCCGATGACGTCAGGCATCTCTCGTGGCTCTTACGGTACATGGGGATGCCACCGTTCGGCACCTCGGGTTACCGTCGACCGACACCGCGCGTCGCGGTCATCCGGCCGTCACCGATTGTACCCGGTAAGGAGCGGCGTCGGGAGCGCCCATGACACCGGGCAGAGCCATGCGAAACCACCCTAACGGGACGGGCCACCCGCCGGGGCCGGGGGCGGAACGACCGCTCCGCCCCCGAGGGCGCTCAGCGCAGGTGGATCGTGCGCAGCCGGCCGACGTCGGCCATCCGCCGCTCCGCCAGCCGGTCCGCCGCCACGGCCGGCGGCACGCCCTCGGCATCGGCCAGTCGCAGGATCTCCCGGGTGGTGTCGTAGATCCGGGTCGCGCGCAGCTTGGCCCGGTCGAAGTTGAAGCCCTCGATCTCGTCCGCCACCTGGATCACGCCGCCGGCGTTCACGACGTAGTCCGGGGCGTAGAGGATGCCGCGGTCGGCGAGGAGCTTCTCGATGCCGGAGTGGGCGAGCTGGTTGTTGGCCGCGCCGGCGACCACCTTGGCGCGTAGCGCCGGCACCGTGTCGTCGTTGAGCGCGCCGCCCAGGGCGCACGGGGCGTACACGTCGATGTCGGCGGCGACCAGCGCGGCGGCGTCGTCGACCAGCGCGACCTGCGGGTGGGTGGCGCGCGCCCACTCCAGGGCCTTCGGGTTGACGTCGGTCGCCACCACCTCGGCGCCGTCGTCGATCAGGTGGCCGACGAGGTACTTGCCGACCTTGCCCAGGCCCGCCACGCCGACCCGCCGGCCGGCGAGGGTCGGTGCGCCCCAGACGTGCTCGGCCGCGGCCCGCATGCCCTGGAACACGCCCCAGGCGGTGAGGATCGAGGAGTCGCCGGCGCCGCCGTGCTCGACGCTGCGGCCCGTGACGTACGAGGTCTCGCGGGCGATCACGTCCATGTCGGCGACGTAGGTGCCGACGTCGCAGGCGGTGTAGTAGCGCCCGGCGAGGGACTCCACGAAGCGGCCGTACGCGCGCAGCAGCGCCTCGCTCTTGATCCGCTCGGGGTCACCCCAGATGACCGCCTTGCCGCCGCCCAGGTCCAGCCCGGCGAGGGCGTTCTTGTAGGCCATGCCCCGGGAGAGGTCGAGCACGTCGGCGAGGGCGTCGGACTCGCTGGCGTACGGGTAGAACCGGGTCCCACCGAGCGCGGGGCCGAGCGCGGTGGAGTAGATGCCGATGATCGCCTTGAGGCCGGTCTGCTTGTCCTGGCAGAACACGACCTGTTCGTGACCGCTGGACCCCGGGTCTTCGGTGGTGGCGAATACGCCCATGACTCGCTCCTGGTGTGGGGTGCGCCCTTGTGGGACGCGGACCGGTGGACCGCCGGCGGGATGCTGCCGGTGCCGCTGAGCCTAGTATCGGCCGACGCCGTCCGGCCGCCCACGGCACGCGTGATCGCGCTGCCGACGACGGCCGAGTTCCAATTCGTGGGAGGATCGCGCCGTGCCGTCGCTCTTCGCTTCATACCTGCGCGTGTACGAGCCGCTGACCGCCTTCGACCGGGACCGCCAGGCGTACTGGCGGCGCTACGTCGAGCAGGGGCGGGCGGTGGCACCGGTGGAGGGGCCGGGCCGGCAACGGACGTCGGTGCTGGAGGCGCTCGGCGCCGGCTGGACCCGGCTGCCCGACCTGCCGGACGAGGCGTACGTCCTGGAGACCGACGAGGCCCTGCTGGTCTGCCCGTGGAACCTGCGCATCCGGGTGGCCGAGGCGGCGTTGAACGCGCGCGACGGGGTGCCGCCGGTGCTGGCCGACGCGTTCGTGCCGCCGGTGCTCGCCGGGCAGGCGAAGGCCGTGGTGGAGGACTGGCGCAGCGGGGCGCGGGTGCTGGAGCACGGCGTGCCGCGCGTGCACGAGCAGATCGCCACGTGGGGCGTACCGCTGCGCTGGTTCGTGCTCTTCGGCCCGGAGGAACGGCACCACGTGACCCACCCCGGGCGACGGGCGCTGCACTACCGGACGGAGATCTCCAAGGCGCGGCGGCGTTCGTCGCGGGCCCTGTCGGTGCTGCGCAAGTCGATCGGCGACGCGCCGATCACGGAGGCGGTCGAGGAGGCCGCCCGCTGGCTGGAGGAGTTCCACCCCCGTTCGATGGTGGAGCTGGACTACGGCGGCCTGGTCGAGCTGCTCTCGGACGAGACGCTGGCCGCCGACGACTCGCCCCAGCTGGTGGCGAGCGGCCTCGCCGGGCTGTCCCGGGGCGAGGCGGAGGAGGCCTCGGCGGCGTACGACAAGCTGGTCGCGCGCTGGCGGGCGATCCAGTTGCTGGAACGGTGCAACTGAGGCGAAAACGCCCATAACCTGCTCCGAAGCCGAGGCGAGTTCGTAGTCGACGCATCACGAACCGTGATCATGAGTCCGAATAAGGTACTTTCTGCCGTGTAAAAGTCGCATAAATCGGGCATGGTTCATCCGTCCGTCTAGGGACGTTCGGCCGTTCGGCCCATGTCGGACATCGGGGACTAGCCGGACCATGGGAGACGCGTCGACCGGCGGGACCCCGGCCGATGTCTATACATGTGGAGGAGTGACCGATGGCATCGCGAACGCACGAACCAGAGCCGCTACTCACACCGGCCGAGGTGGCGTCGATGTTCCGTGTCGACCCGAAGACGGTGACCCGGTGGGCAAAGGCGGGCAAGCTCAGCGCCATCCGCACGCTGGGTGGACACCGTCGGTACCGGGAGTCGGAGGTCAGGGCCCTGTTGCAGGGACAGATCCCCCAGCAGCGCCAGGGGGACTGACCGACCGGGATACAAACGGGTGTGAACGGAGGGCGGCGGACATGGTCCGCCGCCCTCCGTCGTGTCCGGACCCCGCCCGCGTACGGACGGCGGGCGCGGGATCAGGCGCCGGCCGGCGGCCGGTCCGCGAGGACGACCCGGATGCCGACCGTGCCGCTCCCGCCGCGCCGCAGGCGGCTGCCGAGCAGGCTGAGCCGGCCGATCATCCGGTACTTCTGCTTGATCAGCTCACGCACCCGCCGGGTGCCGGCCGCGTCGCAGAGGGTCGCGTGGGCGGCGACCGCCTCGCCGTGCGGGCGGCCCCGGACGTCGCAGGGGGCCACCGTGACGTCGCCGCTGCGTCGGATCCGCTTCACCTTGCCGGCGTCCGCCGCCGACCACACCCAGAGCGCGTCGCCGTCGCGCACCGCCCAGACCGGGGTCGGCACCGCCCGACCGTCCTTGCGGAACGTCGTGAGCAGGATGTACTTCTCCGCGCCGAGGCGGTCCAGGGTGGTCACCCCGCCAGGATACGGCCGGTGCGGCTGACTGACCGGCCGGATAGCGTGAAGCCCGTGACGGGACAGCCACGGATCGGTGACGTGTTCGGGGAGATGCTGCGCGACGCGTACGCCGTGGCCACCGGGGTCGGGCCCCGCCCGCTGGCCGGCGGGCGGCTGCCGCGACCGGTCATCGAGATCATCGAGCGGGACGACGGGCTCATCAACGGCGCCCCTGCCGCGCACTACCTGGACGGGCCGGCCGACTGGCAGCCGTACGACCACCGGGCGGTGGACCGGGTCCGGGGCGCGACCCTGGACGTCGGCGTCGGGGCGGGGCGGATCGCGCTGCTGCTCCAGGAACGGGGCGTGCCCGTCACCGGGCTGGACACCTCGGCCGGGGCGCTGGCCGTCTGCCGCCGCCGGGGCGTACGCGACCTGGTGCACGGCACCGTCGACGCGCACGTGGCGGACGGCCGCCGCTACGACACGTTCCTGCTGCTGGGCAACAACGTGGGCCTGCTGGAGGGCCGGGAACGCGGGCCGGCTCTGCTGGCCGCGTTGGCGGCACTGGCCCGGCCGGGAGCACAGGTCATCGCCCACGGCACCGACCCGTACGGCACCCGGGACCCGGTCCACACGGGCTACCACGAGCGCAACCGGCGTCGGGGCCGGTTCGGTGGGCAGCTCCGGCTCCGGCTGCGCTACCGGGAACTGGGCACCGAGTGGTTCGACTACCTGGTCTGCTCCCCGGACGAGCTGGCCGAGCTGGTCCGGGGCAGCGGCTGGCGACTGACCGACGTGGACGATCGGGACGCGCCGTACTACCTGGCCACCCTGCGCCTCGCCGGCTGACGACCGGCCCCGGCCGCGGGCCCCCCGACGCCGACGCCGGATTCCCGCCGGACGCGGGAACCCGGCGCGGGTGTCAGACCTGGATGGTCGGGGGGAGCTGCTCGGGCGGCAGGCCGCCGTCGCCGTCGACCACCTCGTCCGGGGTGCCGTCCTCGTCGAGGTCGACCATCGTGATGTCCACCTTGCCGTCCCCGTCGGTGTCGAACTGGAACAGGTCGGGCTTGCCGTCCCCGTCGGTGTCGGCCACCCAGACGTCGGTGCGGCCGTCGTTGTTGGTGTCGGCGCGCAGCAGGTCGACCCGCTCGTCCCCGCGGGTCTCCACGGTCTCCGCCGCGTCCGCGGCGTGCACGGTCTCCGGTGCCTGGCTCATCTGGGCCGTCCTTCCCTCGGTTGGGTGCCGTGGTACCCGATCCGGCGCGCCCCCACGCATGCCGGAGAGATCGCCGCTGCATAGGGTCGGGCCCATGAGCGAGTGGAGCGGGCGGCGGGGCGCGGGTAGACCCCGTCCCGCCACCGGAGACAGGGAGGCGTCATGAGCGACCGCTTTGTCGTCGTCGGGGCCGGCACGATGGGGCTCGGCATCGCGTACGTGGCGGCCGGGGCCGGGCACGCCGTCGAGCTGGTCGAAGTGGACCGGGCCCGGGGCGCGGCGGCCGTCGAGCGGCTCGGGGAGCTGTGGGACAGGGCGGTGGCGCGCGGCAAGCTGGACGCCGACCGGGCCGCGACGAACCGGCAGCGGGTGACGCTGCGCTCGGGGCTCGCCGAGGTCGCCGAGGAGCCGGCCGTCGTGGTGGAGGCCGTACCGGAGCGGCCGGACCTGAAGCGGGCGGTGCTGCGCGAGGCCGAGGCGCTGCGGCCGGTGCTGCTGGGCAGCAACACCTCCAGCATCCCGATCGCCGCGCTGGCCGAGGGGCTGGCCCGGCCCGAGCGCTTCCTCGGGCTGCACTTCTTCAACCCGGTCTGGGCGATGGCCCTGCTGGAGGTCGTGGTCGGCCCGGCCACCGCCGAGGAGACCACCGCCGCGGCGGTCGCGCTCGCCGGCCGGCTGGGCAAGGACCCCGTCGTCGTACGCGACATGCCCGGCTTCGCCACCTCCCGGCTCGGGGTCACCCTCGGGCTGGAGGCCATCCGGATGGTCGCCGACGGGGTGGCCAGCCCCGCCGACATCGACAAGGCGATGGTGCTCGGCTACCGGCACCCGGTCGGCCCGCTGGAGCTGACGGACATCGTCGGGCTGGACGTGCGGCTCGACATCGCGCGCACCCTCCAGGCCGCGTACGGGGACCGGTTCGCCCCGCCGCCGCTGCTCGAGGAGATGGTGGCCGCCGGCCGCCTGGGCAAGAAGTCCGGCCAGGGCTTCTACCGCTGGGAAGGCGGCGTTCGCCAGTGAGCGCGAGGAGTGAGCTTGCGAGCCCCGCAGTCGCGAACGGAAGGTCGGCACGGGTGAGCGCGAGGAGTGAGCTTGCGAGCCCCGCAGTCGCGAACGGAAGGTCGGCACGGGTGAGCGCGAGGAGTGAGCTTGCGAGCCCCGCAGTCGCGAACGGAAGGGGGACCCGCTCGTGAGTGGGCTGCGGATCGAGGAGCAGCCGGACCGGCTGGTGGTCACGCTCGACCGGCCGGAGAAGCGCAACGCCATCGACGCCGACCTGATCGCCGAGCTGCACCAGGTCTGCGCGGACCTGGAGGCGCGGCCTCGCCTGCTGCTGCTCACCGGCGGCAGCGAGGGGATCTTCGCCGGTGGGGCGGACATCGGGCAGCTTCGCGAGCGGGGCCGGCTGGACGCCCTCGCGGCGATCAACTCGGCGGCCTTCGCCCGGATCCGGGCGCTGCCGATGCCGACCGTGGCGGCCGTGGACGGGCCCGCGCTGGGCGGGGGCGCCGAGCTGGCGTACGCCTGCGATCTGCGGGTCTGCACGGCGCGTGCGGTGTTCGGCCAGCCGGAGGTCCGGTTGGGGATCCTGGCCGGCGCGGGTGCGACCCACCGGCTGCCGGCGCTGGTCGGGGAGGCCCGGGCCAAGGAACTGCTCTTCACCGGCCGCCGCGTGGACGCCGAGGAGGCGCTGCGGATCGGGCTGGTCAACCGGGTGGTGCCCGAGCCCGCCGACCTGCTGCCCACGGCGCACGGGCTGCTCGACGAGATGGCGAAGGGGTCCGCGCTGGCGCTGCGGCTGACCAAGCTGGCGGTCGACGCGCCGGCCGCCGCGCACCCGCACCTCGACCTGGTCAGCCAGGCGGTGCTCTTCGAGGACGAGGAGAAGCACCGGCGGATGACGGAGTTCCTCGAGCGGCGACGCCCCCGCTGAGCCCGGACGAGACGACGGCCGCACCGGTCACCGGTGCGGCCGTCCGTGTCCCACGGGTGGTGACTCAGTGCCGGATCTGCACCCCGGCGTCCGCGAGGGCCCGGATCACCTCTGCGGACTCGGCGAAGCCGATGACCAGCACGGCCTCCGCGCCGAAGTCCTTGATCTCCTTCGCGCCCGCGACGAAGTCGATCGGGTTCGCCTTGGCGTCCGCCGGCGGGTCGTAGGTCAGCAGCTTGAGCCGGTCGCCGCCGATGCCGGCCCGCTCCAGCTCGGCCCGGACGGTGCTCTGGAGGCCCTCGCCGTAGGAGTCCTTGCGGGCGACGATGGCGATCTTCTGCGGGCCGTCGCGGAGGATCACGTCGGCCAGCGCCCGGCCCTGGAGGCTGTCCGGCGGGGCGGTGCGGAAGTAGAGGCCGTTGTCGTCCAGCTCGGTGAGGCTGGCGTCGGTGTTCGACGGGGAGAACAGCACCTTCCCGGCCTGCACCACGTCGGGCAGCACCGCGCGGGAGATGCCGGAGGCGCTGGCGCCGATGATGACGTGGACCTTCTGCGCGACGTGCCGCGCCACGGTGGCCTTGGCGACCGCCGGGTTGGTGCCGTCGTCGCCGTCGATCCAGACCACCGGCTCGCCGAGCACCCCGCCCGCCGCGTTGATCTCCCTGATCGCCAGCTTGGTGCCGGCGGAGATCGGCGGGTACGCGAGGGCCAGGTCACCGGTCTGCGACAGCAGGCCGCCCAGGATCAGCGGCGAGCCGTCGCTGCGGTCCGTCCGGCCGCCACGCTGCTTCTTCGCCTTCGGCGGGGCCTTGGTGCTCGCCGCCGACTCGTCGCCGGCCCCGACGAACTCCGTCTTGCCGTCGTTGAGGCGCTGGCCGTCGAAGTGCAGCGTGCCGTAGCTCGCGGTGGACGGCTCGCCGGCGTCGGTGAAGCCGGCCCGGGTCAGCGAGACGCTGCGGTACTCCACGTCCCGGCCCGCGCGGGCCAGGGTCAGGCACTCCGCCACCCGTTCGCAGCGCTGCCCGTCGTTGGTGACCCCGACGATCTGCTTCGCGATGGCGGCGGGATCCGTCGAGCCCGCGAGCTGGGCGGCGATCGCGCTGATCACCACCGCGTCGTACGCCTCGGCGGAGTAGAGGAAGTCGCCCAGCTTCGGGTCGACCGACCGGAGCCGGTTTTTGAAGTCCTCGGGCAGGGGCGTGAGCGGCGTGGTGCCCTTCATGCCGTCGACCAGGCCGGCGCGGTCCTTCAGCTCGGCAGGGTACGAGTTCAGCATGTTGCCGTCGGTGCCGTAGAGGCGCACCTGTTGGGTGGCCGCCTCCTCGGGCTCTTCGGTCCCGCAGGCGCTCGTGGCGAGCAGGAACGTCGCGCAGGCAGCCAGGGTGGCCGCCCGCGAGGCGCGTGACTTGAACATGGTCGTCCTTCCTCCGGCGAAGGTCCGCTGCGCACATTAGCGTGCTGGGCCGTGCGGCGGGACCACGGATGCGGCTCAATCCGCAGGTCGCCCGCCTTGACTACGGAAAGTGACCGCCGGTGGATGGCTTGACCCTTCCCTCTACCGTGCTGTGGGTGACGGACTCACCACAGCAGACGCTTGACGACGCGACCGCCGTGCTCCGCTCGGCGCTGGCCGGGGACGGCGACGCGGTGGCGGGGGCGTTCGACGCGGTCGTCGACCGGTCCGGCCTGGCCGGCGCGTACGGGGTGGCCTGGTGTCTTGCCGCCACGATGGTCGGCGATCCGGTGCCGCCGGGCACGTGCGCGCTGGACTTCCCCGGCATCGAGGAAGCGGGCTACGACACCCGCTGGGTGGCGCGCTTCGTCAGCGCGTACGCCAACGCCGACGACGACACCGGCGAGGCGCTGTTCGGTGCGGCGGCGGCCGACGGGCTGCTGCCGGAGTGCCTGCTCACGCTCGCCGGCTCGACCGTGGCGACGCTGCGTAGCCGGACCGCCTGACCGTTCGTACCGCCCGACGGCACGGACCGGGACGACGGCCGGCGGCCGGACGGTTGGGCGCCCGCCGGCTGGACCGTTACCCGCCGCCCGCCCCCGCCCGCCGGCTGGCTCGCCGGCTGCCGGCCGGACGTGGCGCGGCGCGGCCGGGCCGCCGTGACAGGCTGAGGGCATGTCCGACGCCATGCTCAGCAAGGTGCGCAAGCTGCTGGCCCAGGCCGAGGACCCGGCCTGCACCCCCGCCGAGTCGGCCGCGTTCACGGCCAAGGCGACCGAGCTGATCGCCCGCTACGGCGTGGACCGGGCGCTGCTGGCCGCCCGGGACCCGGCCACGGACCCGGTGGGCGACCGGGTGGTCGAGATCGTCGCCCCGTACGCCCGGGACAAGGCCGGCCTGCTCGCCGCAGTCGCCGATCCGCTGCGCTGCCGCTGCGTCCGCCGCCGGGAGGGCGCCGGCTTCGCCATGCACCTGTTCGGCTTCGCCAGCGACCTGGAACGGGTCGAGCTGCTCTTCACGTCGCTGCTGGTGCAGGCCGCCCACGGGCTGGCCGGCGCCGAGGTGCCGGCCGGCGCGCACCTCGCCGCCTTCCGGCGCTCGTGGCTGGCCGGGTTCGCCCAGGTGATCGGCGTGCGACTCCGGGCCGCGGAGGCCGGGGCGGTCGCCGAGGCGGGCGCGCCCTCGGTGGCACTGGTCCTGGCCGACCGGTCGGACCGGGTCCAGCACCGCGTCGCCGAGGTGTACCCACGGCTGCGTACCGCCGCGCCGCGCCGACTGGCCGGCGGCGGGTTCGGCTCGGGTGCCGAGGCGGGCCGCCGCGCCGACCTCGGCGGCCGGGGCGTCGCCACCGCGCCGGGCGCGCGTCCCGGCCTCGGCCGCTGACCCGCCGCAGTTCCTGGCGGTACGTGACAGCAGTCGGCCTCGGTGGCGCGTGGGCGGGCGGTGAGTGGCGGCATGGCGTGGGCGGTCGGGCCTCGGTCGCTGACTGGCCGGAAGCCGGTCAGTCGGCGCTGTGGTCGGCCACTCTGGCGGCGTAGCGGGTGAGCAACTCGTGCCAGCCGGCGGTCAGCGCCTGCCGGTAGCCCTCCGCGGCCTCGCCGTGCCGGTCGAAGTGCCGGTGCTCGACCGTCACCCGCGTCCGCTCCGGCCCGTCCGCGTGGAAGAGCACCTCCACCTCGCTCGCCTTCGCCGGGTCCGGCACCGGTGCCCGGTCCGCCCCGATCTGCCAGGTGAAGACCAGCCGCTCGGGCGGATCCCAGGTCAGCACCCGGCCCCAGTCGCAGCGGAAGCCGTGCGGACCGATCTCGTAGAGCATCCCGCCGCCGCGCGGCTCCATGCCCAGGTCGGCGAGCTGCTCGGGCCCGGACCAGGTGTATTCCACCACCCACCACTGCGCCAGGGCGCCGGTGAACACCTCGAACGCCCGCTGCGCGGGAGCGGGGACCAGGAGGGCGCTGCGCAACGCGAATCGTTCGGACTCCTGCCGGATGCCGGCCGGGTCAGCCATCTCCTGTCCCATAGGCCCGGACCATACCGGCTGATGCCCGGGTGCGCAGCTTCGTGATTGCCGTCTTCGGGCCGCCCATCCGTACGCCGGAAGACGCCCGCGCGCCCGACCGTGACCGGCCGTGTCGTGGTGCCGGCGGGATGTTCGGCCGGATAGCGGGTACCCGCGCCGAACGGTCCCGGCCGGCCCGGCCGGAGAATGCGGAGCGGGGAGCATGAGCGAGAACGCGCAGCAGCGGGACGACGACCGGACCGGCGGCCGATCGGGGCGACGTGACGGGGAAGCGGAACCCGCCCGCCGGAGTGGGGAGAACGAGCCGGACGTCCTGCTGGACATCCCGGAGGTGTCGGTCGACTCGATCCGGCTCGCCGTGGACGGGCTGGACGCCGACGTCTCCCTGCGGGCCCGGCTGGCCAACCTCCTCCAGCTCGACGCCGGGGTACGGGTGCACCTGGAGGGCGTCGAGCTGGACATCACCGGGGTGCACGCCGAGGCGTTGCTCAAGGTGCGGCTGGAGAAGCTGGTGCAGATCCTCGACCGTGCGCTGACCACCATCGACCGCAACCCGCAGGTCATCCAGACGCTGTCGGGTACGGCGGCGGCCTCGATGGACGACGTGAACCGGGCCAGCCAGCAGTTGGCCAACATGAGTGGGCAGCTCACCGGCCCGGGGGAGCGGGGCGGCGGGGCTGAGCCGCTCACCGCCCTTGGGGAGCAGCGCCCGCTGGAGCGGGTCGGCGGCGCGACCGACGATCTCGGTCAGCAGGTGGGCGCGATCGGTGCGGTCGCCGACCAGTCACTGCGGGAGCCGGGCGGCCCGGGCCGGGGCGGCAAGCCCGGCGCCGGCCAGGGCGGGGAGCCGGGCGGCCGAGGGCAGGGCGGGGAGCCGGGCGCCGAGCAGGCCCAGCGGGGTGGCGGCCTCGCCAGCGGGTCGGGCGGCGGCGGTGAGCAGGGCCAGGCGCAGCGCGCACGCGAGCAGGAGGGCGACGAGGCGGCCCGTCGGGAGCCAGGTGGACCCCAGGAACGGGAGCAGGGCCAGGGTGCCCCGGAGCAGGGCGGGCAGCGGCCGGGTGGTTCGCAACAGGGCGAACAGGGCGGCGGGCAGCGGCCGGGTGGCGAACAGGGCGGCGGGCAGCGGCCGGGTGGCGAGCAGGGCGGCGGGCAGCGGCCGGGCGGTTCGCCACAGGGCGGCGCGGAGCAGGGCGGCGGGGAGCAGGGCGGGCGGCGGCCGGGGCGCGCGGAACAGGGCGCTCAGCAGCCGGGCGGTGAGAGGGTCGGCGGGCCCGGGGGCGGTACGGCCGGAGCGGGCGGCGGGGACCGGGGTGCCGGCGGGTCCGGTGGCGGGCCGGAGGCCGGGCAGCGTGAGCCGTCGGGCGGCCCGTCCGAGGGCGGGCAGGGCCGGCAGCAGCCCGAGACCGGGCAGGGCCGGCAGCAGCCCGAGACCCCGGGCGGTGGCGGTGGTGGCGCACCGAGCGCCGCCCAGATCGCCGAGCAGGCGGGGGAGACGCTGAGGCAGGCCGGCCGGAGCGTCTGGGAGGCGATCCAGGGCGGGATCGCCCAGCACCGCCAACAGCGGCGCTGACCCGGCGGGCGGGCCTGCCTGCGGCCCCGTGGTGGGCGTCCACAGGCCGAGGGCCGGGCCGGTGTGGCGGCGGCCCGGTGTGGCGGCGGGCCGGTGTGGCGGCGGCCCGGTGTGGCGGCGGGCCGGTGTGGCGGCGGCCCGGTCCGGCGGTCCGGTCGCCCTGACGCGTCCGTGGTTCGGGGAGCCCCGCCGGCCGACGGATCAGATGCCGGTCACCGCCGCCCGGTACCGGGCGATCCACTGCCGGTTGAGTTCGTCGGCCTGGCGTTGGTGACGCGCGATGACGGCACAGCCGTCCTCGGGCACGTCGAGCCCCAGGAAGTCGAGGACGGCACGCGTGGTGGCGGCCATGTCCTCGGCCAGGTCCTCGTAGCGCACGACGTGCGGTTGGATCCCCCACGAGGCGAACCACGCCTCCCAGGCCGCGTTGTGCTCCCGGATCTCCTCGATGTAGTGCCTGATCCCGTTCGCATCGAAGCGGGGCGTCTGCCCGTTGCCCACGTCGCCGCTGATCTCGCCACTGCCGCCGACGAACCACGTGCCGGTCTGCTCGGCGCGCAGCCGCGACACCGCCTGTGCCAGTACGTCGTCGCGTCGCAGGTAGACGAAGGCGGTGCGGCCGAACGCCCGGTTCAGCAGCGCGACGTCGTCGCCGTCGAGGTCGGGATGGACCGCCGCGAGCTTCGCGACCACCTCCTCGAGCGTTCCCCACATGAGTTTCGCGCCGAACACGCCGTTGCCGGTCCGGCCCGCGGCGAGCGCGGCCCGTACGAAGTCCGCGTAGTCGAAGCCGCCGTCCGCCCTGCGGGGAAGCTGCCACCGGTCGGCCCACAGCGGCTCGTCCGGGGAGCGGAAGTAGGCCTGAGGGCGACCGGCGAGACCCGTGGATTCCAGCAACCCGAGCAGGAGCGAGCTGCCGGTGCGCGGGGTGCCGCAGACGAAGTACGAGTCGACACGTTCCGTAGGCATGAACGCACACAACCGCAGCGCGGGTGCCCGTCGCAACCGGATTCGTCGATGCCGTCCCCCTCCGGCCCCAGGTGTCCTACCCCGCGCGGCCGGGTTGATCAGTCGAGGACTCGCAGTGCGACCGTGACCACGACGAAGAGTGCGATGGTGGCGGCGGAGGCGATCCGTGCCTGTCGCGACCGGGTGAACAGGCCCACCACCAGTGCCGCGCCCAGGCCCAGCAACCAGTGACCGACCTCGGGGTGCCGGTCGGGATCGAAGCCGAGGTGGCCGAGGGCGGCACGCCCGTAGCCGACGAGTGCGGCACCGCCGACCCAGACGAGCAGGGTCCAGCCGCACCGGCGGCCGGGGCTCTCGGTCAGCAGCGATCCGTGGCGGGTGATCGTGCCGAGCAGGTAGGTAAGCGTCAGCAGCGTCGCCACGCCGGCGAGCAGCACGGCGTTCAACCCCACGAAGAAGGCGAACAGCAGCCACGGGCCACCGTCGGTCCCGCGCAGGAACAGGGCGGCCGCCACGCCGACCACGACCATCTGCCCCACCGCCAGGCGTCCTGAGTTCACCACCAGCGGTGCCGACTGTGCGGTCGACTGCTCGGCCACGCTCCGTCCCCCCGTCGCGCCGGCCCGCCGCAGACGGAACCAGGGCGGGTCGGTGATCAGCCTGGCAGAGCCGGGCGGCCTACCGCTGTCCCGGATCCGTCCGTCGACAGGAGCCGGGGCGGGCGGACGGCCGACGCGCCGTCAGGCTGAGGTCGCGGCGACGCAGAACTCGTTGCCCTCCGGATCGGCCATGACGATGTGGTGCCCGGTGAACTCCCCCAGGACGCTCCCGCCCGCCTTCACCAGCCGCTCGGACTCGGCCCTGATCCGCGCCCACCGCTCGTCGGGGCTGCCGTGGCCCGGCACCCGGACATCGATGTGCAGTCGGTTCTTGGCCGTCTTCGGCTCGGGGACCCTGAGGATGGAGAGCGCGGGCCCGACGCCGTCGGGATCGCACAGCCACGCCGCGTCGTCCACCGGGTCGTCCTCCGGCAGGTCGAAACTCGCGTGCCACTCCGCACGGGTCCGGAAGGGCGCGGGCGGCGGCTCGTCCACGTAGCCCAGCGCCGTCTTCCAGAACTCGCCGAGGAGTTTCGCGTCCGCGCAGTCGAGGGTCAGGCTGATTCTGGCTGCCATGGCGGGACCGTACTGCGTGCCCCCGACAGTCCCGACCGAGCCGAAGGGGCAGGCCCCGACGGTACGGCCTGGGACCTTGACGTTCCCTGCATGATGGGCCGCATGAGCCTGAGTGATCCGGACCCGGTGTGGATCGCCGTACGCCTCGTGATCGTGGTCCTCAGCCTGGCCATGATCGCGCTCGGCGTGCGTGTCGCCGTGTCGGGACGGTTTCCCTCGGCGTGGGTGCGGGTCGCCCGCCTGACGGCGACCCAGCGGTCCCAACCCGCCCGGATCGGCGGCAGCCAGGCGCTGCTCGGCGCGTGCCTGCTGGTCCAGCAGGCGCCGTTCCTCGTTCCCATGCCCTTCCTGGCCGGGCGCACCCTGTTCGTGGTGGCACTCCTCCTCGCCGTGACCGGGGCGGGATGGTTCGCCCTGCTCCGGCGCTAGAGCACCGCTCCGTGCCGCGTCGCCGGCTGATCCTGCCCAGGCCGAGCGGGACGCGGCCCACCCTGGCCGTGTAGCGGCGTAGGCGTCGCGAACAAGGGGTTACGGCAACGGTCGTCAGCCGCCGTCCGTCTCGTCGAAGAAGTCGCGGGCGGAAGCGACGAGGCCGGGGTTCGGGTGGCCGTCGTTGAGCAGGTCGATGCCGCGTACCGTGAGATGCGCGTTGCCGTCCGTGTCCGTGACGAACAGCACGGGACGCCATGCGGGGTTGATGCCGGCGATGCTCGCCCGGACGCGGTGGTCGCCCAGGGCGTCCTCCAGCGTCGCGCGGGCCCGGCGGCACCATTCGCCGTGAGCCTCGTCGTCGTCGCCGAGAGAGTCGTGGGTGTCGAACATGTCCCGGCTGATCTGCACCAACGACTCGACGCCGGGCCCGGCAGCCTCGTGGTCGTCCGTGACAGCCCACTCGTCGGGCCACCAGCGGTAGCCGTCGGCGTACGCGTCGTCGGCCTCGACGAGCACCTGGAGGGCCTCTTCGGTGTGCGCCAACAGGGTCACCGTGACGACGTCGCTGTCCGTGGTGAGCGCCACCGCGTACAGCTCCTCCGATTCGCGTCCCTCGAGCATCGGGCCGATCGTCGCGCAGATGCTCGCGACGATCCGCTCGCGCAGTGCGGGCATGTCGACGGTGGGCACCGCGCTCCTTCCCGGGGCTCGCCCTCGTCCTGGTCGCCGGGACGTTGGCCGCCCCGGAAGGGCGCGACGTAGCAGGGGCGCCGCCACGTCGAGGACTGCCGGAGCAGCCCGGTACGCAGAAGCGCCGACCGGCGTTTCCGCTGGTCGGCGCTTCAGTAGCCCGGCGAAAGGCTATGTGGCCAGGGGCGGGGTCGAACCGCCGACCTTCCGATTTTCAGTCGGACGCTCGTACCAACTGAGCTACCTGGCCGTGTTGCTCGGTTCATGCTACCCGCACGGCGGGTTCTCCGCCGGAAGGGTCACATGCCCCGATACGCAGAACGCCGCGCAGGGCGCGGCGTTCTCCGCTGGCGGTCCTGACGGGACTTGAACCCGCGACCTCCGCCTTGACAGGGCGGCGAGCACTCCAACTGCTCCACAGGACCTAGCTTTGTTGCCTCCGGCCGAAGCCGGACCGTGCCCCCAACGGGATTCGAACCCGTGCTACCGCCTTGAAAGGGCGGCGTCCTGGGCCGCTAGACGATGAGGGCGGCCCCGCCATCATTGCACACTCGCAACTTCAAGCGGACTTGCTCCCATCCGGCCCCGCCGGAGGCTTGGATAGCTTACGTGATGATCGGTCCGTCGACCAAACCGGTATGGCCCTGACCACAACGCGCCGCAAAACCGCAGGTCAGGTGGCTCTAACGGAGCCGGGCGACGCCGTAGCGGCGCTTCAGGTCGGCGATCAGGCGTGGGCTGGCGGCCAGCGTGGCGGCCCGATCGCCGCCGCCGTCGTGCAGCAGCACGATCGAGCCGGGGCGGGCCGCGGCGCGTACCCGCTTGGCGATCGTCGCGGCGGTCGGCTTGCCCCAGTCCTGCGGGTCGACGTGCCAGTGCAGCGACCGCATGCCGAGTTGCTTGGCGACCGTCACCACCTCGGCCGTCCACCGGCCGCCCGGCTGCCGGTAGAACGGCACCTTGGCGCCCGGCACCGCCGCCCGGATGGCCGCGTTGGTGCGCAGGAGGTCCCGCCGGATCTCGGCGGCCGGACGCCGGGCGAGATCCAGGTCGTGGTTCCAGCTGTGGTTGCAGAGCTGGTGGCCCTCCCGCACGATCCGCCGCACCAGGTCGGGATGGCGCCGGGCCTGCTTGCCCACCACGCAGAAGGTGGCGGTGACCTTGGCCGCCCGGAGGCGGTCGAGGACCTTCGGCGTCCAGGTCGGGTCCGGCCCGTCGTCGAAGGTCAGCGCCACCGTCCGTGCGCCGGTCGTACGACGCAGCCCCGCCGGCAGCTTCGGCGGCAGCGGCCGGACCAGGCGCCTGGGCGGGGTGCCGCGGGTCGGTCGCGGGGCGGCCGACGGAGCCGGCTCGGCCGGCAGCGGGGCCGAGGCGACGGGGTCGGGGCCGGCGGCCCGCCGGCCCGTCGCGGTGCCGTCGCCGCAGCCGCCGAGGAGGATCAGGGCCAGACCGGTGGCCAGCACGGCGCGTAGGCGCATCGTTCGCTCCCGGAGGGGGTCGGGGTCGGCGGACCTCCCGACGCTAGTGGACGGCGTCCCGCCCTCGGCACCCCCGTCAGTCCGCCGTCGCCTGGTCCAGGGAGTCGCGTAGGGCGAGCGCCAGCGAGACCGCCTCGGTGAGGTCGACCGGCCGCACCACCCCGGCGGGCAGCGAGTCCGCCAGCCAGCCCGGCCCGGCGGCGAGCACCAGCAGTGGCCGGCGGGGCGCGGCGAGCAGGGCGTTGAGCTGGGTGGGGTCGGCGGTGGCCCGGGTGTGCGACCAGATCACCACGGCGGCCGGACCGGTCCGGTTGACGGCCTCGAGCAGCGCGGCCAGCGGCATCCGGGCGCCGAGCATCCGGTAGCCGACCCCGGCCTCGGCGAGCGCGGCGGCGAGCGCCTCCAACGGCAGGGTGTGCTGCTCCTCGTCGGCGCAGGTGAGCACGATGCGCGGTGGTCCGGTGGGCGCGCCGGCCCGGGCGGCCACCGCGAACGCCTCCGAGACGCAGCGCGACATCAGGTGCTCGACCTCGACCAGTCCACCGGTGGCGGCGTGCCGCTCCCCGATGCCGAAGAGCACGGGGCGCAGCAAGCCGTCCCAGGTGGCGACCACGCCGTCCGCCTGGACGGCCCGGGCGATCGTCTCGCCGATCACGACCGCGTCCAGCCGCATGGCGGCGCGGGCCAGCCCTCGGGCCGCCGGCCCGGCCCGGCCGACCGGGATCGTCGTACCGCCGCCGTCCCGGCCGGCTACGGCGCGCACCCGTGGGGGTACGGCGGCGTCGGCGGGCACGGCGTCCGGTGCCCGGCGGGCCCAGCGGGCAGCCTCCGCCGGGGTGACCCCCTGGGCGGTGAGCCGTCGCATGATCTCCAGGCGCGCGAGGTCGGCCGGCGTGTAGCGCCGGTGGTGCCCGGGTACGTGCTCGCTGGGCCCGAGGCCGTAGCGCTGGTGCCAGGTGCGCAGGGTGGTCACGGCGACGCCCAGCCGTCGGGCGACGGCTCCCGCGCTCAGCGCCTCATCGGCCACCCGACCGCTCCGAGGCGTCGTTCGCCGGCTGGCCGGGCGGGCTGGCGGCCGGACCGGGCGGACCGGCGTCCGGGCTGGGCGGGCCGACGGCCGTCCCCGAGGGGGCCAGCAGGCGGTTCACCACCCCGCCCAGCCACGGTGCGTACGCGCGGGGGTCGGCGTCGAGGTCGGCCGCCAGCGAGAGGGGGTCCACCCAGCGCAGCTCGGCCACCTCGTCGGGGTCGGGCAGCAGCGGGTCGCCCGGCCGGAACTCGCCCCGCAGGACGTGGTCGTACTCGAACTCGACCCGACCGGTGACCGGGTCCTCGGCGTAGTAGACGTACACCCCGACCTCGGTCAGCTCGACCGGGCCGGCGCCGAGCTCCTCGCGCAGCCGGCGGTTGGCGGCCTCGACGAGGGACTCGCCCGGCGTCGGGTGGCCGCAGCACGAGTTGGCCCAGCGCAGCGGGAAGCGGGTCTTCACCGGCGCCCGCCGTTGCAGCAGCACCCGGCCGTCGGGGTCGACGAGCAGCACCGAGAAGGCGCGGTGGAGCTGGCCCGGGGGCTGGTGGGCGGCGGCCACGGTGGTCTCGCCCTGCGGCCGCCCGGCGTCGTCGACGAGCTCGACGAGATGCTTCTCGCGGGTGGTCACGGCAGGTGTCTCCAGGGTCCGAGGGGGAGGGCCATCAGGCTGCCCCGGTGATGCGGCCGGCGGCCAGCTTGCCGGAGATGAGCACCATGGGCACGCCGACGCCGGGCTGGGTGCCCGAGCCGACGAAGACGACGTTCGGCAGCGTCCGGTGCAGGTTCGACGGGCGGAACGGGCCGGTCTGGAAGAGGCTGTGGGCGGCGGCGAACGGGGTGCCGGCGGCCATGCCCTGCTCCGCCCACTCGGCCGGGGTCACGGCCCGCAGCACCTCGACGCCGGCCCCGAAGCCGACGTAGCCGCGCTCCTCCAGGGTCCCGACGAGCTGGTCGGCGTAGCGCTGGGTGAGATCGCCCCGCCAGTCGAAGGGCGCCCGGTCGAGGTTGGGCACCGGGGCGAGCACGTAGTAGGTGTGCCGCCCGGCCGGCGCCACCGACGGGTCGGTCCGGCTCGGGTTGGTGACCAGCAGGGACGGGTCGCTCATCAGCTCGCCCCGCCGGATGACCTCATCGAAGGTGCCCTTCCACGACCGTCCGAAGTGGATGTTGTGGTGGGCGATCTTCCCATACCCCTGGGTCGACCCGACGTGCAGGACCACGCAGGAAGGGGAGTAGGTGAGCCGGCGCGGACGGCTCGGCGGCAGCAGGTCGCGGTAGGCGACCGGCAGGTCGGGATTGAGCACGACCACGTCGGCCGGGATCAGCTCGCCGTCTGCGGTCACCACGCCGGTGGCCCGGCCGTGCGCGGTCTCCACCCGGGTCACCGTGGTGTCGTAGCGGATCTCGACGCCGTGCTTCTCGGCGGCGCCGGCCATGCCCCGGGAGACCGCGTGGATGCCGCCGCGCGGGAAGTACACGCCGGCCACCGAGTCGAGGTACGCGATGACCGCGTAGATGGCCAGCGCGTCGTGTGGGGCGAGGCCGGCGTACATCGCCTGGAAGGAGAAGATCCGCTGGGTACGCGGGTCCCGGAAGAACTGGTTGATCTTCGTCTGGAGTCGGCGGAACGCGCCGCCCGCCAGCAGCTTGACCAGGTTGCCGGTGAGCAGGTCGGTGGGCGCGTCCAGGTTGCGCTCGATGAAGTCGGCGCGTTCCCACTGCCAGAGCCTGCGTGCGTAGTCGACGAAGCGCAGGTAGCCGTCGGCCTCGCGCGGGCCGCAGACCCGGGCGATCTCGGCGGCCATCCGCGTGGTGTCGGTGATGACGTCCAGCGTCGACCCGTCCGGGTAGTACGCCCGGTAGGCCGGGTCGAGCGGGGTGAGGTCGAGCCAGTCGTCCAGCTCCTCGCCGACCGCGCCGAGCGCCTCGGCGATCAGGTCGGGCATGGTGAGCACGGTGGGTCCGGTGTCGAACTCGTAGCCGTCCACGCCGAGCCGGCCGGCCCGGCCGCCCGGCACCGGCTCGCGCTCCAGCACGGTCACCTGCCGACCGCTGCCCGCCAGGTGCAGCGCGCAGGCCAGCCCGCCCAGCCCGGCGCCGACGACGACCACCCGGTCCGTACGCCCGTCGACGGTGCGCACGCGACCACCTCCTTGTGCGAAGTTGCCCATCATGCCCGCCGGTTGGTGGCGGCGGTGGCGAGGCCGGTCAGCGCGGTGCGCGCGGTCTCGTCGATCGACGCGGTGCCGAGGGCGGTCAGCGCCTCGTCGACCCGGTCGGAGATCATGCGTTCGACCCGGTCGACCGCCCCGGTGTCGGCGACCAGTTCGGCGAGGCGGGCGACCTCCGCGTCCCCCACGTCGGCGCCGAGGCCGTCCAGGGCGCGCCGCTGGGTCGGCGTGGCGAGCTGCCGGGCCAGCATGAGCAGCACGGTCGGCTTGCCGGTGCGCAGGTCGTCGCCGGCCGGCTTGCCGGTGGTGGCCGGGTCGCCGTAGACGCCGAGCAGGTCGTCGCAGAGCTGGAACGCCTCGCCGACGGCCAGCCCGTAGCGGGTGTACGCGGCGGTCAGCGGGGCGTCGCCGCCGACGCCGGCCAGGCAGGCGCCGAAGAGCAGCGGCCGCTGCACCGTGTAGCTCGCGGTCTTGTAGCGGGCGACCCGCAGCGCCCGGTCGACCGACCAGTTCGCCGCGTCGCTCTCGCCGAGCACGTCGAGGTACTGCCCGGCGATCGTCTCCACGCGCATCTGGTCGTAGCAGCGCCGGACGTCGAGCAGGCGGGCCGGCGGCAGCGTCGCGTGCGCGAGGAGCCGGTCGGCCCAGACCATGCAGAGGTCGCCGATCAGCACCGCGACCGCCTCGCCGAACCGATGCGGGTCGCCCCGGTGGCCGGCGGCGGCGTGCCGGGCGGCCAGCGCCACGTGCGCGGTGGGCCGGCCACGGCGGGTGGCGGAGGCGTCCATCACGTCGTCCTGGACGAGGGCGAAGGTGTGCAGCAGCTCCAGGGCGGCGAACGCGGGCAGCACCGCCGGCAGCGGACCCGTGCCGCCGGGCGCGCCGCGCCACCCCCAGTAGGCGAACGTGGGGCGGACGCGCTTGCCGCCGGCCAGCACGCAGTCGCGCGCCGTCGCGGCGAATCCCCCCATCGCCGCGTCGATCTCGCGCAACGCGTCGACCTCGGTCGCCAGGAAGGCGGCGAGGGTGTCCTGCACCGCCGTGACCAGGTCCTTCGTGTACGCGGCCAGGACCGCCCGGACCGGGTCGTCCCCGTCGGTCGGGCCGGCGGGGGCCACGCGGAGCGAGTTACCCGCAACTGCGTCGTTGGCCATGTGACCGAGCGTACCCTAGGCTTACGAGTTGCGTCGATTCGTGCGTCGATAAATGAGGAGGGCCGGTGGACACCGATCTCACCGCTGCCTATGACCGCTGCCGTGAGCTGCACAAACGGCACGGCCGCACCTACTATCTCGCCACCCGGCTGCTGCCCGCTTGGAAACGGCGGCATGTGCACGCCTTGTACGGATTCACGCGCTACGCCGACGAGATCGTCGACCGCGCCGAGGAACTTCCCCCTGCCGAGCGCGCCGCCCGACTCGACGACTGGGCCGGCCGCTTCGTCGCCGGACTGCACGGCGAACCGGTGGACGACCCGCTGCTCCTCGCCGTGCTGCACACGATCGCCGTCTTCGATCTCGACCGGGACGACTTCGCGTCGTTTCTCAAGAGCATGGCGATGGACCTGACGGTCACCTCGTACCGCACCTACGACCACCTGCTCGACTACATGGAGGGCTCGGCGGCGGTGATCGGCACCATGATGCTGCCGATCCTGGGCAGCTCCGACCCGGCGGCGGCCCGGGAGCCGGCCCGCCAGCTCGGCTTCGCCTTCCAGCTCACCAACTTCATCCGGGACGTGGCCGAGGACCTCGACCGGGGGCGGACCTACCTGCCCGACGACGACCTGGCCCTGTTCGGTGTCACCCGGGAGGACCTGGCCGAGGCGCGCGCCCGGGGCCGCGCCACGTCCCGGATCCGGGAGCTGATCGCGTACGAGGTGACCCGCGCCCAGGCGCACTACGTCGCCGCGGCTCCCGGGATCACCCTGCTCGCACCCGCCTCGCAGGCCTGCATGCGCACCGCGTACGCGCTCTACGGCGGGATCCTGGACGAGGTGGCCGCGCAGGACTACGACGTCTTCGTCGACCGGGCGCTGGTGCCGCAGCGCCGCCGGCTGGCGGTGGCCGCCCGCGCCCTGCTCACCCCCGCCGGCACACCGGTGGTGATCCCCGGCCCCGCCCGGATGCCCGGCCCGCTGGCCGTGCCGACCCCGTGACCCGCTGGCCGGCCGCCGGGCGGTGCGCGATGCTGGCGGGATGGCGGATCCGGAACTGGTGGACGTGGTCGTGGTCGGGCTCGGGGTCGGCGGCGAGGAGGTGGCCGGGCGGCTCGCCGAGGCGGGGCTGACCGTCGTCGGCGTCGAGCGTGACCTGGTCGGCGGGGAGTGCCCGTACTGGGGGTGCGTGCCGAGCAAGATGATGATCCGGGCGGCCAGCGCGATCGCCGAGGCCCGCCGGGTGGACGGGCTCGCGGGCACCGCCGAGGTGCGGCCCGACTGGGCGCCGGTGGCGAAGCGGATCCGCGAGGAGGCCACCGACACCTGGGACGACACGGTCGCGGTACAGCGGTTCACCGGCAAGGGCGGGCGGTTCGTCCGGGGCACCGCCCGGCTCGACGGCCCCGGCCGGGTCCGGGTCGGCGAACGGGTCTTCCAGGCCCGGCACGGGATCGTGCTCGGCACCGGCACCAGACCGTCCGTGCCGCCGGTCGACGGGCTGGCCGACACGCCGTACTGGACCAACCGGCAGGCGATCGAGGTCGAGGAGCTGCCGGAGTCGCTGCTGGTGCTGGGCGGCGGGGCGATCGGGCTGGAGCTGGCGCAGGTCTTCGCCCGGTTCGGGGTCCGGGTCACCGTGGTCG
Source organism: Micromonospora sp. NPDC049060 (assembly GCF_040649055.1). Classification (NCBI taxonomy): domain Bacteria; kingdom Bacillati; phylum Actinomycetota; class Actinomycetes; order Micromonosporales; family Micromonosporaceae; genus Micromonospora; species Micromonospora sp. NPDC049060. The sequence goes on along the minus strand of NZ_JBEZEV010000005.1, from coordinate 122,322 downwards.
AGGCCCTGGACCGGGTGCTCGCCGTCGAGGAGCCCGAGGCGTCCGAGGTGGCCGCCGCCGCGCTGCGCGCCGACGGGGTGGAGATCCACACCGGGGTACGGGCGGAGCGGGTCGGCCACGACGGGCACCGTTTCACCCTGCACGCGGCCGGCGGGGCGGAGTTCACCGCCGAGCGGCTGCTGGTGGTGACCGGTCGCCGGGCCCATCTGGACGAGCTGGGCCTGGACACCGTCGGGGTGGACGCCGGCCGGCGCTATCTGTCCGTGGACGACCGGCTGCACGTGACGGAGGGGATCTGGGCGGTCGGCGACGTCACCGGCGAGGGGGCGTTCACGCACGTCGCGATGTACCAGGCGGGGATCGTCGTCGCCGACGTGCTCGACCACGTCCGGCGCGCCGACGACGGGGCCGACCCCAGCGGCACCGCGAGCGCGGCGGGTGGCGCGTCGGGCACCACCGGCGTGCGCGGCTCCGCCGGCGCGGTGCCGCGCGCCGACTACCGGGCGCTGCCCCGGGTGACCTTCACCTACCCCGAGGTCGGCGCGGTCGGCCTCACCGAGTCGCAGGCCCGCGAGCGGGGCGTCAACGTGCAGGTCGGCCTCGCCCGGTTGCCGTCGTCGGCCCGGGGCTGGATCCACAAGGCCGGCAACGAGGGCTTCATCAAGTTGGTCGCGGACGCCGACCAGGGCGTGCTGATCGGCGCGACCTCGGTGGGGCCGGCCGGTGGCGAGGTGCTCTCCGGTCTGGCGGTCGCCGTGCACGCGGCAGTGCCGCTCGCCGGGCTCCGGCAGATGATCTACGCGTACCCGACCTTCCACCGGACGGTCGAGGACGCGTTGCGGAACATGTCCTGACGACCGGGCCGCATGCCGGATGCCGGATGGTGGGCAGCGCGCGGCAGCGGAGGGCAATCGCCCGGCAGACGGCTGCTCATTTCTTTCATCGGGATGACGTACGATTGCGGCCGTGACGAAGCGGTTGACCGAAGTTGCCAAGAAGGCGGGCGTCAGCGAGGCCACCGTCAGCCGGGTGCTCAACGGCCGGGACGGGGTCTCCGAGGCGACCCGGACGGCGGTGCTGACCGCGCTGGACGTGCTCGGCTACGAGCGGCCCACCAAGCTGCGCGGCGAGCGCGCCCGGCTGGTCGGGCTGGTGCTGCCCGAGTTGCAGAACCCGATCTTCCCGGCGCTCGCCGAGGTGGTCACCGGATCCCTCGCCCAGCGCGGCTTCACCCCGGCGCTCTGCGCCCGCACCATCGGTGGCGTCTCCGAGATGGACTACGTGGAGATGCTCCTCGACCACCAGGTCTCCGGCGTGATCTTCGCCGGTGGGTCGTACGCGCTCGCCGACGCCCGGCACGACCACTACCGCCGGCTGACCGACCGGGGCCTGCCGGTGGTGCTGGTCAACGCGGGGGTGGACGAGTTGGGCTTCCCCCGGGTCTCCACGGACGACGCGGTGGCGGTGGAGCAGGCGTACGGGCACCTGCGCTCGCTCGGGCACGACCGGATCGGGATGGTGCTCGGCCCGGAGGGGCACGTGCCGTCCCGGCGCAAGCTGGACGCGATGGCCCAGGCGGCGGGCTGGGGTGACGACACGACGTACGTGGAGCGGTCCAGCTTCTCCATGGAGGGGGCGCGGGTCGCCGCGACCAAGCTGGTCGAGCGCGGCGTGACCGGCATCGTCTGCGCCAGTGACGTGCTGGCCCTGGGCGCCATCCGCGCCGCCCGGCGGCTGGGTCGGGTGGTGCCGACCGACGTGTCGGTGGTGGGCTTCGACGACTCCGCGTTCATGACCTGCACCGACCCGCCGCTGACCACGGTGCGGCAGCCGATCGAGACCATGGGGCAGGCCGCCGTGGACCTGCTGGTCACCCAGATCGAGGGCGCCGGCGTGCTGCACGACGAGCTGCTGTTCGAGCCCGAGCTGGTCGTCCGCGGCTCCACCGCGCCCGCCCCCGGTCGCTGACCCGGGCCCGCCCCCCGCCCACCTGAACGACGGAACGGCCGTCGACCGCTGCCCGCGGTCGGCGGCCGTTCCGTTCTGCCTGCCCGCTGGCAGGAACCAATCGGGGCCAAAGCCGTAACTCGGCTGTCTTCCAAGATCCTGTCAAAATCTGTCGTACCAAAGTCTCGTCTTTTCAGCGCGGGATCGATACCTTGCTGGGACACCAGCGACCGGGCGCTCTTCGTGGGGCGCGGCGCCAACATGCCGTACGACATGTACGAGGCCGAGGACGGCGTGGTCGGTGGCGGCGCCAGCGTCGTCGGGCCGAACCGGACCGTCGGCGACCTGGCCGGTGAGGCGTCCGGCCGGCGGGCGGTGACCCTCAACTCGACGGGCAGCTACGTCGAGTGGACCACCCGGGCCAGCACCAACACCCTGGTCACCCGCTTCTCCATCCCGGACGCCCCGGGCGGCGGCGGGATCAACTCGACGCTGAACGTCTACGTCAACGGCACGTTCCACAAGGCCATCGACCTGACGTCCCGGTACGCCTGGCTCTACGGCAACGAGGCCAGCCCGGGCAACTCGCCGAGCGCGGGCGGACCGCGGCACATCTACGACGAGGCCAACGTCATGCTCAACTCCACGGTGCCGGCGGGCAGCAGGATCCGCCTCCAGAAGGACCCGGCCAACACCACCACGTACGCGATCGACTTCATGAACACCGAGCAGGTGGCGCCGATCGCGAACCCGGACCCGGCGCGCTACGCCACGCCGACCGGCTTCACGCACTCCGACGTGCAGAACGCCCTGGACCGGGTGCGGATGGACACCACCGGCAACCTCGTCGGGGTGTACCTGCCGGCGGGCAACTACTCCACCGCGTCGAAGTTCCAGGTGTACGGCAAGGCGGTCAAGGTGACCGGTGCCGGGCCCTGGTACACCCGGTTCAACGCGCCCTCCGGCCAGGACAACACCGACATCGGCTTCCGGGCCGAGAACTCGGCGGCCGGATCGTCCTTCGCGAACTTCGCCTACTTCGGCAACTACACCTCGCGCATCGACGGGCCGGGCAAGGTGTTCGACTTCTCCAACGTGTCGAACATCGTGATCGACAACATCTGGAACGAGCACATGGTGTGCCTCTACTGGGGCGCGAACACCGACCACATGACGATCAAGAACTCCCGGATCCGGAACATGTTCGCCGACGGCATCAACATGACAAACGGGAGCACCAACAACCTGGTCAGCAACAACGACGCCCGGGCCACCGGCGACGACAGCTTCGCGCTGTTCTCGGCGATCGACGCGGGCGGCGCCGACATGAAGGACAACGTCTACGAGAACCTGACCTCGACGCTGACCTGGCGGGCCGCCGGTGTCGCCGTCTACGGCGGCTACGGCAACACGTTCCGCAACATCTACATCGCGGACACGCTCGTCTACTCCGGCATCACCATCAGCTCGCTCGACTTCGGCTACCCGATGAACGGCTTCGGCGCGAGCCCGCCCACCCGGTTCGAGAACATCTCGATCGTCCGGGCCGGTGGGCACTTCTGGGGCGCGCAGACCTTCCCGGCGATCTGGGTCTTCTCCGCCTCGAAGGTGTTCCAGGGCATCCGGGTCAGCGACGTCGACATCGTCGACCCGACCTACAGCGGCATCATGTTCCAGACCAACTACGTCGGCGGGCAGCCGCAGTTCCCGATCACCGACACGGTCTTCACGAACGTCTCCATCAGCGGCGCCCGCAAGAGCGGTGACGCGTACGACGCGAAGTCCGGCTTCGGCATCTGGGCCAACCCGATGCCGGAGACGGGGCAGGGGCCGGCCGTCGGGTCGGTCACCTTCAACAACCTGCGGCTGAGCAACAACGCGGTGGACATCCAGAACACCACCTCGACGTTCACCATCAACCGCAACTGACCCAGCCCGGTCGCCCGGGCGGCGGCCGGTCCACCGGCGGTGCGGCCACTCGACACCCGAGTGGCCGCACCGCCCGGCCCGTCGAGATGACCCGCCCGGTCAGTCGGCCGGGGCGCCGTGCCGACCGGCGCCGGCGGCGAACCGGGCCGCACCGGCCGCCGCGCCGGCGGCCAGCGAGGCCATCCCGTACGCCAGTTCGCCCGCCATGGCCTCCGGCTCGGGCCGGCCGACGCCGGCGAGCAGCGCCGCCCGGTCGTTGCGCAGGCAGGTCTGCGGGTGCCGGGCGATCTCGGCGGCCAACCGCTCGGCCGCCGCCCGGGACTCACCCGGCGCGACCAGCCGGTTCACCAGCCCCATGGCGTACGCCTCCTCGGCCGGCACCGGCCGCCCCGTGAGGATCAGGTCCATCGCCCGGCTCTCGCCGATCAGCCGGGGCAGCCGGACCGTTCCCCCGTCGATCAGCGGCACCCCCCAGCGGCGGCAGAACACCCCGAGCACCGCGTCGGACTCTGCGACCCGCAGGTCGCACCAGAGCGCCAGCTCCAGCCCGCCGGCCACCGCGTGACCGGAGATCGCGGCGATCACCGGCTTGCTGAGCGTCATCCGGGTCGGACCCATCGGGCCGTCCCCCTGCGCCTCGACCCGGTTGCCGCTCGGTGTGCCGATGGCCTTCAGGTCGGCCCCGGCGCAGAACGAGCCGCCGGCACCCCAGAGCACGGCCACCGCCGCGTCGGGGTCGGCCTCGAAGGCGCGGAACGCGTCGGCCAGCGCCCGTGCCATCGGCCCGTCGACCGCGTTGCGGGCCGCCGGGCGGTCCAGGATCACCGTGGTCACCGCCGCGGCGCGTTCGACGCGTACGCCCATGCCGACAGCATGCCCCCGACGGTGCCGGCGGCGCCAGGCGTCAGCGCGGGGCGGACCGGTCCGGGCGGACCAGGGTGGCGCCCAGCGCGGCGCCGACCACGCAGGCCACCCCCGCCGCCTGCGGCCAGGCCAGCAGCTCGCCGAGCAGGACCAGCCCGACCAGCGCCCCGATCGCCGGTTCCAGGCTGAGCAGGACCGCGAAGACCCGGGCCGGCATCCGGCGCAGCGCCGCCATCTCCGCCGAGTACGGCAACACCGACGACAGCAGCGCCACCGCCGCGCCCAGCGCGAGGGTCCACGGGTCGAGCAGCGCCGTACCGCTGCCGGCGACCCCGAACGGCAGCACGGCCAGCGCGGCGACGGCCATTCCCAGCGCGAGGCCCCGGCTGCCCGGCACCCGGGCGCTGACCGCCTTGCCGAGCAGCACGTAGCCGGCCCAGCCGACCGCGACGGCCACGCAGCACAGCAGCCCCAGCCGGTCCATTCCCGTCCCGCCGAGCCCGCTGATCAGCAGCACGCCGCCGCCGGCCAGCGCCGCCCATGCCACGTCGGCGAGGCGGCGGCTGCCGGCGAGCGATACCAGCAGCGGCCCGGCGAAGCCGATGGTGACCGCGACGCCCAGCGGCACCCGGTGCAGGGCCGCGTAGAAGGCGAGGTTCATGACCGCCAGGGCCAGCCCGAACGCCCCGACCAGACCGGCGGTACGCCAGCCCAGGCGCAGCCCCGGCCGGACCAGGACCAGCAGGATGAGCGCGGCGAAGCCGAGCCGCAGCGTGGTGGTGCCGCCGGCGCTGGTGCTGCCGAAGAGCTGCTTGGCGACGGCCGCCCCGACCTGGGTGGAGAGCATGCCCAGCAGCATCAGCAGCGGGGGCGGCACGGCCCGGGGCTGGCCCAGCGCGACGCTCAGTCGGGTCGCCGGTCGGCCGGCCGGCATCGGGCGGGAGGAGAGTGCGTACACCCGGACCACAGTGGCCGTGGACGGTGCGGCCCGCGACCGGATTTCCACGCCCGTGTCGCCTCCCGTCACGGGCCGGACGGCGCTAGCATCCCCGACGGCACGATCATGTGAGGTGCCCCGCGCGAGCGGGGAGAATCGGGAAGCCGGTGTGAATCCGGCACGGGCCCGCCGCGGTGACCGGGGAGCCACCGTCCACGCGTACGCGCAGCCACTGGCCCGTCCGGGCCGGGAAGGCGGACGGCCAGGCGTCGATCCGGGAGTCCGAAGACCGGCCTCGCGTCCGGTGCCCGCGTCCGGCGTGGCGTGGGCCGAGCGCAGCGGGAGCCTGCCTTGGATCTGTACGACGTCATCCACCGCCGCCGGGACGTACGCGCCCAGTTCACCGGCGCGCCGGTGCCCGAGGAGACACTGCACCGGGTGCTGGCGGCGGCGCACGCCGCGCCGAGCGTCGGCTACTCGCAGCCCTGGGACTTCGTCCTGGTGCGCGACCCGGAGCTGCGCCGCCGGTTCCACGAGCACGTCCGCACCGAGCGGAACACGTTCGCCGCGACGCTCGACGGGGAGGCGGCCGAGCGGTTCGCCCGCATCAAGATCGACGGCGTCCTGGAGTCGACGCTGTCCGTGGTGGTCACCCACGACCAGGACCGGGGCGGCCCCGCCGTGCTCGGCCGGCACGCCATCGCCGACACCGGGCTCTACTCGACCTGCCTCGCCATCCAGAACCTCTGGCTCGCCGCCACCGCCGAAGGGCTCGGGGTGGGCTGGGTGTCGTTCTACCGCGAGCCCTGGCTCGCCGAGCTGCTCGGCATCCCCGACGGGATCCGGCCGGTGGCGTGGCTCTGCCTCGGGCCGGTCACCCACTTCGAGGCGGTACCCGACCTGGCCCGGCACGGCTGGCGGCGGAAGCGCCCCCTGGCCGACGCGATCCACCACGACCGCTGGGCGGCACGCTGACCCGCCCGGGGCGTCCCGTTACGGGCCGACGGGGCGCACCTCACGTACACCTGCGGACTTGTCACCGCCGACCGGTTTGCGGGGGCTCCTGCCGGGAAGTCGGTACGGGTGCGAGCACTCTTGACGAAGATCGAGCAGGCATCCGGCCTGGACCGGGTCGGCGACCGGTTGCAGCGCGCCGTCCAGGCCACCCTCCGACCGCAGCGGGTCCGCGACCTGCTGCACGGCGTCTGGCTGGGCCATCCGCTGCACCCGGCGATGGTGCAGGTGCCGGTGGGCGCGTGGATCAGCACGGCGGTGCTGGACCTGATGCCGGGGCAGCGCCGGGCCGCCGCCACGCTGTGCGCGGTGGGCACCGTCAGCGCCCTCCCGGCCGCGGTCACCGGCCTCAACGACTGGGCGGCACTGGCTCGCGACCAGCGCCGGATCGGCCTGGTGCACGCCGCGTCCAACAGCGTCGGCCTGGCGTTCTACGCCGGCTCGGTGGCCGCCCGGATGACCGGCCGGCACAACCTCGGCCGTACGCTCGGCTTCCTCGGGCTCGGCGCCGCCAGCATGGGGGCGTACCTGGGCGGGCACCTGGCGTACAAGCAGGGCGCGCAGGTCAACCAGAGCATCTCCGAGCTGCACCGGATGAGCGACGGCTGGCACTCGATCGCGGACATGGCTGCTCTGCCGGAGCGCAGGCTGATCACCCGGGAGGTCGACGACGTCTCGGTGATCCTCTACCGGCACGGCGACGAGGTCACCGTGATGCTGGAGCGCTGCCCGCACCAGAGCGGCCCGCTGGGCGAGGGCGAGGTGCGCGAGATCGACGGGCACGACTGCGTGGTCTGCCCGTGGCACGGCAGCGCGTTCCGCCTCAACGGCGGCGAGGTCGTGCACGGTCCGTCCGGCAACGACCAGCAGATCCTGCCGACCCGCGTCGTCGACGGCATCCTGGAGACCCGCCTGCCCTGATCGTCGCCCGGCGGCCTCCCGGCCCCCGGGAGTCAGGGGCGGCGGTGACGGCCGACCGCCGTGTCGTCGTGGGACGAACCCGCACGGGTCCGGCCGGTCAAAACGCTGTCGTGGGTACCGGCCTCCGTGCCCCGGTCGACGCCGATCGCGCCGCCGCGTGGGGTGGTGCGGATGTCCCGGTGACCGGTGCCGCGCCTGGCCGTGGTGGTGCCGCGCGCGGTGGTGCCCCGGCGGGCGGCGGCCGTGCTCCGGGCCGCGCCGGCCGGTACGCGGGCCGGGCGGCGGCGCAGGCCCAGGACCGCGCCGATCTGCGCGCCGACGATGCTCGCCACCGCCAGGACGGCGGAGACCGCGAGGGGCCGGTTCACCCGATCGGGCTCGCCGGCCCGGGCGGCTCCCACCGTCACCGTCGGGGCCTGACCGGCGTCCCTCTCCGCCGGGGGCGGCACCGGCGCCTCGGCAGCCGGCGGGGGCGGCGTGGCGCGCTCGGGAGCGACCTTCCCGGGCGCCGGCTGCGGGGCCGGCCGGGCGGGCGCGGGCGGGGTCGGGCGGGCGACGAGGCGGCCGGTCGCGTGCCGGCGGGCACCCCGGTCCTCGGCGTCCCCGGGCAGCCTCAACAGCTGACCCGGGTGGATCCGGTCGGGGTCGCCGAGCCGGTTCAGCTCGGCCAACTCCCGGTAGTCGGCGAACTCGTCCAGGTAGCGCTGGGCGACCGCGCCCAGGTGGTCGCCCCGGGCCACCCGGTAGACCGCCACACCGTCGTCCGAGGCGGATGAGGTCACCGGAGCGGACGAGGCGACCGGCGTGGACCAGGTGTGCGCGGCCGGACCCGGCCAGGCGGCCTCTGCCACCGCCCGCGCGGTCGCGGGCGGTGCCGCCGGCAGGGCGTACGGGCCGGTGACCGCCGTCGCCGCGCTCGCCGCCGGGCTGGCCGCGAGGATCAGCGCGACCGAACCGACAAGCGCGGCGGCGGCCCGTTGCTGGCGACTCATCCCCGGCAGCCGGGGCGCCGGCCGGCGCAGCGCCTGTGCGCAGAGTTCGACCAGGACGGAGAAGGCGAACGTGGCCCAGCCGAACCAGCCGGCCAGCGCCAGGACCCGCAGGAAGAGCCGCCCGTCGTCCCGGCTGGTCAGCGTCGCACCGATCTCCGCGACGCTGGGCAGGTGGTCGGGCAGCGGGTTGCCGGCGAGGGCGAGCAGCGCCACCGGCGCGCCGACCAGCACCGCGCAGAGCACGACGAGCGCGCCGAACCCGGTCAGGATGCGTCCGGTCCGCCGTACGACGGAACGCCCCGATGCGGCCATGGCTGCCTTCCCTTCCTACGGTGCCCCGGTGAGCGGCCGCGCGGTCGCCTCACCGGAGACGGTGACGGTCTCGTCGAAGCCGAGCAGGCCGAGCATGGATCGGTGGTGCGTGACGGTGACGCGTACCCGGACCCGGGTCTCCCCGTCGACGACCGGGAAGCTGACGGTGTGGCCGGCGGCGCCGGCGGCGGCGAGGTAACCGGCGACGGCCCGGCGGGCCTGGGGGCGGTCGATCCGGGTCGGCCCGCCCTCGATGGCGCTGGCCCGGTCGATGGCCTGGCCGCCAGCGCGGGCGGCCTCGGCCGCGAGGTTGTCGGCCCGCTGCAACGTGCGCAGCTGACCCGCGCCGTCGAAGGCCAGGCCGATGACGGAGAGGACGCCGACCATCGCCACCGCGAGGAAGATGCTGACCCGGCCCTCGTCGTGCCGGCCTGCCACGGCGGTCATCCCCGGCTCCGGTAGCGGTCCAGCGGCGACGTGAAGTTCGCCGACACGCGCTTGCCGGCGGGCATCCCCGGCAGGACGGAGAGGTGCAGGTCCCCGTAGGAGACCGTGCAGGCGACCCGGACGGTGACCGAGGCGTCCTGCCCGGCCGGGCTGCGGAACGCCGCGTCGAAGCTGGTGGGGGCGCCGCGTACCGCGCCGCTGAACGTCACCTCGGGAGTGCCGGCGCAGTTCAGGCCGCGCCAGTCGAGCTGCTGGCGGGCCGCGTCCCGGGCCTCGGCGCGGGCGGTGCGGGCGTCCCGGGAGATCGAGGCGGCGCGGGCGGCGTCGTGGGCGGCGGCGTCGATCGCCTCGGCCGCCACGGCGGTACGCCCGGCGACGCCGGCCAGCACCATCAGCGCGATGAACGCCGGGGCGAGCACCGCCACCTCGATCGAGACCGAGCCCCGCTCGGCGGTACGGCTCACGGCGCGGTCCACCGTTCCACGGTCCCGTGCGCGGTCTGGTGCACCGGGAAGGTGACCCCGGGTACGACCGACAGGGACCGCCCGCGCACCGTGCAGGTCACCTCGGTCGCGGTGGTCTCGCAGCTCGGTGCGGGATCCTTCCAGCCGACCAGCCAGCCGCCCGAGGCCTTCAGGAACCGGACGGCCCGCGCCTCACCGGCCCCGGGCGGCGCCTGGTGCAGCCGCTGCGCGTTGACCGCGCTCTGCGCGGCGTTGAGCGCGGTGGAGCGGGCGACGAACCAGGCCGCGGCCTGGATCGAGGCGAAGAGCAGCAGCAGGACCACCGGCATCACCACCGCCAACTCGACCGGGTTTGCCCCCCGGTCGACCCCGCCGGCCACGAGCCGCCGGGCGGCAGCCAGGGCGGTACGCCGGGCGACGGTGGCCGCCCGGCGTACCGGGGTGGGGTCTGTCCGGCGCACGGCCCGGCGTTACTTCGGGTCCGGAGCCTGGTGGGTGGGGATGTTGGTCATCCAGTCGTTGGCGGCACCGAGGGCGGCGGCGGTGACCGCCATCGCGACGGCGACCAGACCGAAGATGATCACTGCGGTCGGTACGGGGCTGTCGCCCCGCTCGCCGTCCTCGCGCAGCTCGGCCAGGCGTGTCGACACGACGACGTGCAGTCGGGTGATGACGGACATGACGTGCTCCTTCTCTCGGGGGCTGATCACAGGCGGGCGATGAACGGATAGACGGCGAAGCCGAGCAGGACGAAGACGAGCAGCGCCCCGGGGATGTCGAGCCGGCTGGTCACCCCCTCGGCCCGGGCCAGGTTGTCGGTGCGGATCTGGTCGCGCAGCGAGTCGGCGCGGCTGCGCAGGGTCTCGTGCACCTGCGCGCCCTCGCTACCGGAGGAGCGCATGATCGCCCCGACGTCGCCCAGTTCCGGGATGCCGATGCGCTCGGCGAGGTCGCGAAGCTCGTCCCACGGCGAGTGCATCTGCATCTGCGCGATCCGCAGCGACTCGGAGATGCGGTCGAAGACCCAGCCGTCGCAGACCGCCGCCGCCCGCTCCAGCGACTGCACCGGCCCGTGCGCGGCGGAGAGCTGGAGGGCGACCAGGTCGAGGTAGGTGCAGACCGCCTGGCGGAACTCGTCGCGCGCCTTGTCCGCCCGGTCCAACACCGACCGGTGCGCGATCAGGGCGCAGAGCAGCACCAGCCCGAGGCTGCCGAGGACGGGTACGACCACCGGCAGCCGGATGCCGACGGCGAACAGGGTGACGCCGAGCAGCGTCGGCGCGGCGAGCCCGATCAGCGCGGAGAGCAGCATCGACAGGGCGTACTGCTCGGGCGTCCGGTCGATCAGGGCGAGCTGCCGGTGTGGTGGCCGCAGCCAGCGGGACAGCCCGGTGAGCCACTCCAGCCGCCGGTCGGCGGGCGTGGCGAGCTGCCCGGCGCCGGCCGGTTGGTGCAGCCGGCGCAGCGCGGGCCCGAGCGCGGGGGTCGCCGGCACCAGCTCGCGGACCACCAGGAAGGCGCCCAGCCCGACCGCCGCCCCGCCGCACACGGCGACGGCGAGCTGCCAGTTGAGGACGACGCTCACTGGGCCTGCCTTTCGTTCGCGACTGTGGGGCTCGCAAGCTCACTCCTCGCGCTCACGGGGCCACCTCCTCCGGGTTCGGAGCCGGCAGGAAGCGGGCCGGCCGGCGGGGCTGGCTCATCGACCGCACCCAGGCCAGCAGGCCGACGAAGGCCGCGCCGAGCGTCGCCATCACGAGCTGCCCGAAGGGCGTGCCGTACGGGCTGACGTACTCGGTGTTGAGCAGCCCGTACGCGACGGTGGCCAGGGTCATCCCGGTGAGGAAGCGGACCGCGAACCGGGGCTGGGTGCGCTTCGCCTCGATCTCCCGGCGGGTGGCCACCTCGGCCGCCGCCGCCCCGGCGATCGAGCCGAGCACGTCGCCGAGGCGTTCGCCCCGGTCGGTCACGTGCAGGATCAGCGCTGCCACCACCTGGTCGCAGACCGGGTCGCCGATCTCGTCGGCGAAGGCGAGCAGCGCGGAGCGGGCCAGCCAACCGGCCTGGAGGCGGGCGGCGAGCAGCCGTACCTCCTCCTGGATCTCGTCGGGTGCGGTGCCGACCGTCCCGATGATCGTCTGCTGGAGTCCCTGGCCGGTGGCGGAGACGTCCTTGAGCCGGCGGGTCCACTCGCCGACCGCCTCGATGCGGGCGATGGCCCGCTGCTCGGCCTTGCCGACGGAGAACAGCCACGGGGTGCCCGGAACGGCCACCGCGACCAGCAGGCCGACCACCGGCAGGCCGGTGACCAGGAAGGCCAGCGCACCCGCGACCAGGGCGGCGACCAGCAGCGCCTGGTGGGCCCGCTGTTCGCGCGGGGTGACGCCCGGGCCCTTCCAGAGCCGGTCGAGCCCACGGCCCGCGCCCGGGCCACCGGGCGGCCGGCGGGTGCCGACCAGCGCGACGACCGCCAGCAGCAGCCCGGCCACGCAGGCGGCGCCGGAGGCCACCGCGACGAGTTCGACGTTGTCCAGCACCTCCGGTCACCGCCGCCCGAGCCGGGTCTGCCGGGGCCGCCGCCACGCGCCCGTGCCGGCCTCGATCCACCGGCTGAGCAGCCGGGCGTCGTAGCCGACCCGGAGGAGTTGGGCGCGCACCCGCTCGGGCAGGTGCCGGGGCACGGCTCGCCCGTCCGGCCCGGGCCCGAACACCTGGGTGGTGGTGATCCGGTTGCCGTCGCCGACGCCGATGACCTCCTCGACGTGCGAGACGAAGCGGTGCTTGCGCCCGCCGATCGCGGTCTCGTCCTCGACGGTGACGTAGACGATCAGGTCGAGCGCGTTGCCGGCCATCCGGCGGGCCTGGTCGACGGTCATCTCCCGGCCGTGCGCGAGCGCCAGCTCGATGATCCGCTCGCTGACCCCGGCGGGCGTACGGGCGTGGATGGTGCACATCGAGCCGCGGCTGGTCGTCATGGCCTGGAGCATCGGGACGATCTCCCGGGACCGGACCTCGCCGACGATGATCCGCAGCACGCCCATCCGCAGGGAGACCGGGATCAGGTCGGCGATGCTCACCTCGCCGGCCGGGCGACCGTCCGCCCCGCGTTCGCCGTGCCCCTCCCGGGCCTCGAAGCTCATCACCGCCCGGTGCTTGAGCCGGCGGCGGGCCGGCAGCAGCTCGCGGCTCTCCTCCAGCAGCACGTACGGCTCGTCGGCCGGGATCTCGTCCATCAGCGCCCGGATGACTGTCGTCTTCCCGGCGCCCGCGAGGCCGGCCACCATGATGTTCAGCCCGGCGCGCATGGACGCGCGGAGGAAGTCGCGCACCAGCGGGTCGATCATCTCGTCCAGGTCGCCCCGGCCGCCGGCCAGGTCGTCGAGGCTCACGTCCAGCGTGTTGTGCTTGCGGATCACCGCGTACGGGCGGTGGCTGACCAGGAACACCGCGGCGAGCCGGCTGCCGTCGGGCAGTTGCAGGTCGAGGGTGGGCTTGGACGTCGACAGCGAGCGTTCGGTGGCCCCGGCCCGGCGGGCCGCCGCCTGGAGGATCTCCACCAGCTCGTCGTCGCTGTCGGCGATCGGCTCCACCCAGTCGACCCCGCCGCCGTGGCGGGTGACGCGCACCTGGTCGCAACCGAGGATGTGCACCTCCTCGATGGTGTCGTCGACCAGCAGCGTCTGGAGGCGACCGAGCCCGGCCAGTTCGGCGGTCACCTGGTCGAGCAGGAGCCGCTCCTCGCCGGCCGCCATCGGGGTGCCGGCCCGGCGCACCGCGTCCGCGTACTCGGCGACCACCGTCACCGCGAGCCGGGCGCGCTCGGTGTCCTCCTCGTCGACGGTGAACTCCCGGCCGCGCTGCCACAGGGCCAGCCGCTCGCTGAGTTCCCGGCGCAGCTCGCGTACCACCTGGAAGTCGACCCGGGGCCGGGGCGGCGGCTCGGGCCGCGGCGCGGTGACCGGCACCGGCAACGGGAGGGGATGGTGGCGCCCGTTGGGCGGGGCCAGCGGCGGGGCGGTCGAGGTGGCGCCGGGCGGCTGCCGGCGCGGGTCGCCGGAGACCGGTTCAAACCGCATCCGGCACCCCCTGCGGCACGGGCCAGGTCAGCCGGGCGCGCCGGCGTTCCAGCAGCGCACCGACCGGCACCTCCAGGGCCCCGGCCGCGCGCATCAGGGGCCGACCGGCCCGCACGGTGCCGCCCAGGCCGAGCACCTCGGCCGTACGCGGATCGTGCGGCATCCGGGCGATCACCGGCAGCCGCAGCGCCTTGCTGACCTCGCCGCTGCCGTGGCCGTCGCCGACCAGCAGCAGCCGCAGGGTGCCCGGCGGCACCCGGTGCTCGGCGAAGTCCCGCTCGATCGTCCTGGCCATGGCCCGGGTGCCGGAGAGGTCGGGGAGCCGGGCGCCGCTGACCAGCAGCACCACCGAGGCGGCGCGCAGGATCGGCCACGGTGGACCGACGACGTGCAGCCGCCCGCAGTCCACCACCACGTCGTACGGTGGGTCGCCGGACTCCAGGCTGCCGAAGAAGTCGGCGAACCGCTGCCAGAGCGGGATGACGCTGCCGGCCTGGGCGGGGTCGACGACGCCGGGCAGCAGCAGCCGCTCCCGCTTCGGCGCGTCCAGGTCGACCAGTTGGGACCAGAACGCCGCCTCCAGGTTGCCGTCGCGCAACTCGCCGACCGCCAGTTCGCCGATGCCCCGGGGGCCGTCGAGCGCGCCGCCCAGGTAGCCGGCGAGGATCGACCCGCCGGCCGGGTCACACTCGGCGAGCACCAGCCGCCGGTGCCAGGTCAGGGCGCACGCGAGGGCGGCGGTGGTGACGCCCGGGGAGCCCTTCGCCGACACCAGCGCGATAATCGCCATGGTCAGGCCGCCTCAATCAGTACGAGGGCGATCCGCTCCTGGCTGGACAGTGCGACGACGGCCGGCACGTCCCGGACGGCGAGCGCCAGGTAGACCACCACCTCGTCGTCGTCGTCCGAGGTGACGGCGTCGATGACCGTCGCCTCGAACCGGGTGGCGGCGCCCGCGGGGCGGTCGTCGTCCCCGTCCGGCGTGCTCACCAGCAGGATCTTGTCGCCGGGGTGGAGCCTGCGGGCGGGCACCTCGGCGGGGCTCAGGCCCAGCGCGAGCTGCTGCTGGCCGGGCCCGAGCAGCGGGTCGTCGGTGAGCTGCGCCATGGTCAGCAGCGTGCCGGGGGTCAGCGCCACGGCGGCCCGCTTGCCGACCACCTCGTCGAGCCGCCCGGCGGGTACCGGCGACAGCCCCTGGCCCCCGGCCACCTGCACCGGGACCAGGTCGTCGGCGCTGACCTGCCGGCCGACCTCGACCGCCCGGGCCACGGCCAGGTAGCTGCCGGTGGCGCGTACGGAGGTGACCGCGAACGCCGCCCCCAGGCCGCCGAGGGCGATCAGCAGCACGGCCAGGCCGAGCAGCCCGGGGCGCATCCGCCGCTGCCGGACCACCCTGGGCGGGGCGACCGGCGCGTCCACCGGCCCGGTTCCGTTCCGGGTCGCCACACTCATTGAGTCACCACCTGTAGTTCGTTGATTCGGACCGGGACCGTTCCCGTGGTCCGGTTGACCGGGATGACGCCGCTCTGGCCGCCGCCCTGCCAGGTCACCGTCCAGTAGGTCGTGGCCCGCACCCGGTAGTCGCCGGCCTTCGGGTAGCCCTGGTAACCGCAGTCGGGGGAGGGGCGGCCGGCCAGTGGGCCGTCGGCCCGGTACGGCGTACCGGCGTCGGCGCAGGTGACCTTGCGGCCGTTGCCCATGTTCCAGACGATCCGGTCGAACGTCGCCGTGATCCGTACGGTCAGGCCCCGCTCGCGCTCCGAGGCCCGCTGGATCGGCCCGAAGTACTTCTTGTCGTCGTTGCGGCCCCACATCCAGACCGGCAGCCCGACCAGGCCGGGACCGTTGCTGCGGCGGGGGGCGACCGCGATCCGGGGCGCCGCGATGGTGATCTTGGCCAGCGCCCGCCGGGCGAGTTCCTCCGGGTCGGGCGGCGCGCCGAAGCCGGGCGGCGGGGCGTCGCGCAGGACCGTGGTCTGGGAGCCGAGGTCGCCGCCGTTGCAGGTGCGCACGTACCACTGCTGGCCCTCGGGGGCCTCGGGCTGCGGTTCGGCGAGCTTGTAGTAGCAGCCGTCGCCGTTGTTGAACCAGCCGAGCACGCTGTCGTAGCACTTGACGGTGCGGCCGTTCCACTGGCACTTGGCGCCGCCGCCCCCGCCGCCCGAGTCGCCGCCCCCGCCGTCGTCCCCGCCGCCGCCGGGGTCGCCCGGGGTGCCGGGATCGTCGTCCCAGACGCTGCAGTCGCTCTGCCCCGGCGGGCACTCCGCGCCGGGGTCCGCGCGTCCTGCGGCGATCGCGGGCACGGCCGCCCCGAGCGCCAGCAGCAGGGCCAGGGCGGCGCCCGCGAGCGACCGGCGGGCCGTCCCACCCCGGCCGCCGCGGTCGGCGGTACGGACGCGAGCGGCCCCGGCGGTACGGGCGTGGGCCGCCCTGGCGTCCGATCCCGCCCGCGTCAGCACGGCTGGTCCTCGTGGGCGGCGCCGGCGCTGATCAGCCAGCGGCCGTCCGGGTAGCGGGTGGCGGTGGCGGTGGCCAGGTGCCGCGTTCCGCCGGTGCCGGGCACGACCCGCTTGTCCCTGGCGTAGACCAGCCGGTAGCCGGTGGCGTCCAGGCAGTCCTGGATCTCCACGGCGGGCGGGCTCGAATCCAGGCTCACCGAGGTCACGGTCGGGTCGGAGACCAACGTGCCGGTACGCATCGCGCCGTGCTCCTTCGCCTTGCGGATGGTCAGCCGGACCCGGGTCAGCAGCGGGTCGGCGAGGAACCGGGACAGTTCCGGGTCGTGGGGGTCGCCGCGCCCGCTCGCCTTGCGGGAGGCGGCGAGATATCCGGCGTACGCGGCCAGCGCCGCCTTCCTCGCCGCCTGCTCGTCGGCGGCCCGGTGGGTGGGGGCGGGAGCGTCCCCGGCGGTCACCGCCCGGGGGGTCGGTCCGGGCTCGGCACCGCAGGCCGGGACCGCGCCGAACATCGCGATGGCGAGCAGGCAGGTTGCCCATCGGCCGAACCGCCGTCCGCGCACGTCGTGCCTCCTCGGTGGCGACCCGGGGGCCGGTCTCGGCGGCCTCCGGGCATGCGGCGGCGTGACCGGATGGGTCGTCCGGACCTGTCGGAAATCGCCTACGCATTTGCCGTTACGGATCTCTACAAAAGCGTTGTCCCGCGTCGTCCTGTCTTTTCGCTGTGGGTTGCACCACACCCAAGGGGCGAGCATAGGCTGACGCTCGCCGATGCAACAGAGGCAATTCGTTCGAACACTGTGAGTGATGACAGGTGGTGGCGACGGGTGGTCGGGGCCGGTGCGGGTGGGTCGGGCGGCGGGAATCGGTGGGGCGCCGGCGTGGGAAGCGTGCGCGGTGGGCGAGGCGTCGTCGAGGCGGCCGGTGCGTGTCCCGGACGTGGCGTCTGGTCCGATCCGTCCCCCGCGCCGACGCGTCGCTATTCCGTCAGGGTGGGATTCCCGCCTATATGGACGCGCCATTTCCGTGGCCGACGCCGCGCATTGCGGGGGAGGGGTGCGGGCCGTTCCGCCCGTTACCGAATGGCATTCACGGCGCTACCCTGCGTGGTCACCACCTGTGCCGGCCTCCGGGGGCGATCGTGGCGCTGACCGGGCCGTCGGCGGTGGCGGAGCCGACCGCACCGAAGGTCGCCGCGCGCGGGGCGCGGCTGCTGGCCGTACTCGCGCTCGCCCCGGTGCTCCGGCTCGCCGTGATCCGGCACGCCGTACCGCCGGGGGTGGCGACCCGGACCGGGTGCGACGCGTGCGGCACCCCGGTCGGGCTGGCCCGGCCCTGGCCGGCGCTGGGCCCGACGGCGCGGTGCGGGCGGTGCGGGGCGCGCGTCGGCCCGCCGCCCGGCACGGTGGAACTCGCCCTCGCGGCGGCCGTCGGGGCGCTGGTGCTGCTCGGGCCGCCCGCCGCCGTGCTGGTCGCCACGGCCTGGTGGCTGGGCTGGGCGATCCCGCTGGTCCTCGTCGACGCGGCCGTGTGCCGGCTGCCGGACCGGCTCACCTGGCCCGCCGCTGCCGGGACCTGGCTGCTGCTGGGGCTGGCCGCCCTCGCCGGAGCCGGCCCGGCGCCCTGGCTGCGCGCCACCGCGGCCGGCGTCGCGCTGGCGCTCTTCTTCGCCACCACCACGCTGCTGCTCGGCCGTCGCGGCTTCGGCCTCGGCGACGCCAAGCTGGCGCTCGGCGTCGGCGCGCTGCTGGGCTGGTACGGCTGGGCGGTCCCGGTGGCCGGGCTGGTGCTCGCCCTGCTGCTCTCCGGGGCGGTCGGCGTCGCGCTGCTGGCCGCCCGCCGCGTCGGCTGGCGCAGCCACCTCCCCTTCGGTCCGTTCCTCGTCCTCGGCGCCCTCGCCGCCCTCGTCCTGCTCTGATCCTGCGGGCGCAGGCCGCCCGCGCTCACCTCCTGGCCGGGCGGCCTCCCGTCCGCGCAGGCGCTCCGTGCGGGCAGGCCTCCCGTGCGGGCAGCCTCCCGTGCGGGCAGGCATCCCGTGCGGGCAGGTTCCGCGTCCCGCGGGCGGTCAGCGGCGGGACGTCGGGGTGGCCGGATCGCGGACGGGGCGCTCGGCCTGGCGGGCGCGGCGGTGCAGCAGCCCGGCGGCGGGGCGGGCGAACAGCGGGGTGAGCAGCGCGGCGAACAGGGCGCCGAGCAGGACACCGGCGACCACGTCGTGCGGGTAGTGCACGCCGACGAAGGTGCGGGAGAACGCGGCCAGCGCCGCCAGCGGCAGCGCCACCAGGCCGACCCGGCGCGACAGCAGCAGCGTCGCCATCGCCAGGCCGCCCGCGATCGTGGAGTGGTTGCTGGGAAACGACCAGTCGCCCGTCGGCGGGCACTCGCCGGCGATGATGGCGAGTTCGGCGGCGATCGCCCGGCAGGGGCGTTCCTGGTCCACCACCGTCTTCAACAACTCGCTGCACCCGTACGCGAGCACCACCGGCGCCGGCGACACCAGGGCGTACGCGCGATCGCGCGGCCCGCCCCCGAGCCGGGACACGGCCGCGATCAGCCACAGCGCGCCGAGCAGCAGAATCGCGCCCTCGGTGAAGTGCTCGGCGAGCCACTGCACCGGTTGCGGGGTGTCGGCGGCGAAGTCGACGATGTCCTGGTACCACTCGACACTGATCTTCGGAACGTCCGACGTGTCCGCATCAATCATGATTCACCTCACGGATCGTTCATACCTCGTTTAGCTCCCAGGCAACCCTGGAATACCTGGAAGTCGGGCGCAGTGTGCATTGGTCGGGTGGTGGCCCCCGACTTTCGTCTCAGCGACCTCTCAGCCCCATCTGCTTCGATTGGCCCGGTACGTCGGACTTCCCTGGAGGCGCTGTGCACGAAACCCCCATCGCCGATCGGCCGCCGACCGGGCAGGTCACAGGGGGCGACGAGGCCTGGCGGATCCGGCGTACGCAGGCGGACATGGACCGCCTCGCCGAGACCGAGTCGATCTTCGCGTTGGGCAACGGCTGGGTCGGCTGGCGCGGCAACCTGGACGAGGGCACGCCCTACGGCATGCCCGGCACCTACCTCAACGGCTTCCACGAGCGGCGCGAGCTCGACTACCCCGAGGACGGGTACGCCTTCCCGCAGTTCAGCGACACGGTGATCAGCGCGCCGAACGCCGCCCTGATCCGCCTCTGGGTCGACGGCGAGCCGCTGGACGTGCGTACCGGCACCCTGCGCACCCACGAGCGGGTGCTCGACCTGCGCGCTGGCGTGGTCGAGCGGCACACCGAGTGGATCTCGCCGGCCGGGCACGGCGTACGCGTCCGCAGCGTCCGGCTGGTCTCCCTGCCCCGGCGTCCGGTGGCCGCCGTCCGGTGGTCCGTCGAGCCGTTGGACGGCACGGTCGAGGTGCGGGTCTGCGCCGACCTGCTCGCCAACGAGCGGGTGCCGGAGCGCGCCGACGACCCCCGCGCCGCCTCCGTGATCACCGACCCGCTGACCGCCGAGTACCGGCACTCCGACGGGCACGACGGCGTCCTCGTCCACCGCACCGGGCACAGCGGCCAGCGGGTCGCCGTCGCCGTCGCGCACGACGTGCACGCCCCGGACGGCTTCGCCCCCGGCGTCGACTGCACCCCCGACCGGCTGCGCCTCACGCTGACCGGGACGCTGCGCGCCGGCGAGCGGCTGCGACTGACCAAGTTCGCCGCGTACGAGTGCACCCCGGTGGACGGCCTGCCCCCGCAGGAGCTGGCCCGCCTGGTCGTCGCGGAGGCCGACGCGGCCCGCGCGGAGGGCTTCGAGGCGCTGCTGACCGGCCAGCGCGCGGCGCTGGACGCCGCCTGGCAGACCGCCGACGTGCAGCTCGACGGCGACGACGAACTCCAGCAGGCCATCCGGTTCTCGGTGTTCCACCTGCTCCAGGCGGGCCGGGCGGACGGCGACCGGACCATCCCCGCCAAGGGCCTGACCGGCAACGGCTACGACGGGCACGTGCTCTGGGACACGGAGGGCTACGTCCTGCCCGTGCTGACCTACCTCGACCCGCCGCTGGCCCGCTCGGCGCTGCGCTGGCGGCACGCCCACCTGCCGCAGGCCCGCGAGCGCGCGGCGGAGCTGCGGCTGACCGGGGCGACCTTCCCGTGGCGGACCATCGGCGGGCGGGAGTGCTCCGGCTACTGGCCGGCCGGCACGGCCGGGCTGCACCTCAACGCCGACATCGCCGACGCGGTGCTGCGCTACGCCGCCGCCACGGGCGACGAGGAGTTCCTCGCCGGGCCCGGTCTGGAACTGCTTGTCGAGACGGCCCGGCTCTGGCACGGCTTCGGGCACTGGTCCGACACCGGCACCTTCCACCTGCACGGCGTGACCGGCCCCGACGAGTACAGCGCCCTGGTCGACGACAACGTCTTCACCAACCTGATGGCCCGGCGCAACCTGCGGGGGGCCGCCGACGCCGCCGAGCGGCACCCCGAGGCGGCGGCCCGGCTCGGGGTCGAGGCGGCCGAGGTGTCGGCCTGGCGTGCGGCGGCCGACGCGGTATTCGTCCCGTACGACCGCAAGCGCGGGGTGCACCAGCAGTCGGCCGGCTTCACCGAGCAGCCGGAGTGGGACTTCGCGGACACCTCCGAGGACGACTACCCGCTGCTGCTGCACTTCCCCTACCTGGAGCTGTACCGCAAGCAGGTGGTGAAGCAGGCCGACCTGGTGCTCGCCATGCAGCGCTGCCCGGGGGAGTTCACGGCCGACGAGAAGGCCCGCAACTTCGCCTACTACGAGGCGCGGACCGTCCGGGACTCGTCGCTGTCGGCCTCCCCGCAGGCCGTGCTCGCCGCCGAGGTCGGGCACCTCGACCTGGCGTACGACCTGTTCGCCGAGTCGGTGCTCCAGGACCTGGCGGACCTCGGCGACAAGACCGGCGACGGGCTGCACCTGGCGTCGCTGGGCGGGGCGTGGCTGGCGCTGGTGCAGGGCTTCGGCGGGCTGCGCGACGACCGCGGGGTGCTCTCCTTCGACCCCCGGCTGCCGGCGGCGATCGACCGGCTCGCGTTCCACCTGCGCTGGCACGGCCACCGGCTGCGGGTCACCCTCACCTCCGACGAGGCCCGCTACGAGCTGCCGGACGCCGACCCGGAGACCGGCATCGAGGTGTGGCACCACGGCGAGCCGCTCCGGGTCACCGGAGCCGGGCCGGTCACCCGGCCGATGCCCGAGGTGCCCGACCCGGGGCCGGAGCCGCCCTCCCCGCCCGGCCGCCGCCCCACCCGCCGCTCCGCCGGCGACCACTGAGGCGTACGGGCGCAGCTCGGTAGGGTGGCGCCGTGCCCGATCTTCAGCGGCTCGCCGCCCACCACGCCGACGCGCTGCTGCGCTTCGAACGGGAGAACCGGGAGTGGTTCGCGCGCTCGGTGCCGGACCGGGGCGACGCGTACTTCGCCGACTTCGCCGCGCGGCACGCGGGGCTGCTCGCCGAGCAGGAGAGCGGCACCTGCCACTTCCACGTCCTGGTCGACGCCGACGGGGACGTGCTGGGCCGGTTCAACCTGGTCGATGTCGCCGACGGCGAGGCCGAGCTGGGCTACCGGGTGGCCGAGCGGGTCGCCGGGCGCGGGGTGGCGACCGACGGCGTCCGCCGCGTCGTGGCACTGGCCCGCCGGGCGTACGGGCTGCGCCGGCTGACCGCCGGGACCACGCTGGACAACGCGGGCTCGCTCGCGGTGCTCCGGCGTACCGGGTTCACGCCGGTGGGCGAGTTGTCACTCGACGGGCGCCCCGGGCTGCGGTTCGCCCGCGGGCTGACGGCCGACGACTGACGCGCCCGACATCCGCTGCCGGACGGTCTCCAGTGCCTCGAAGGCGTACGCCCAGTTGTGGCACTTGAAGCTGCGCAGCCCCTCGATCGCGGTGCGGCAGTCGGTGCAGCGCACCCCGGCGATCGCGTCCGGGACCTCGGTGTTGACGTACCTGCGGTCGCCGAGGATGACCGTCGCGATCATCATCCGGTCGTGCACGCCGGAGAGGGCGGAGGAGACGATGTCGTACCAGTTCACCCGGCGGCCGCACTTCGGGCAGTCCGGCTCGTCGCCGCTGACCCAGAGCGGGGCGCCGATGCTGCGCAGCGGCATGCCGAGCAGCTTCTCGATCCGCCGTACGTCCGACTCCGGGGTCGTCCACCGGTGTCTGCCGGGCAGCGAGGCGGGCGAGTCGTAGACGGCACGGAACAGGACCGGGTCGACCTCCACGGTCTCGCGCTGACTGGTCATCGGCGTGCCTCCTCCACGGTCGGTGCCCGCACCCGGTGGGGTGGGTACGACCGGATCAACGACGACCGGGGGCCCGGTGTTGTGTCCACCCGGCGACGCGAGGGCTACGCCTCGCGGGGCCGCAGGCCGCGCAGCGCCGTGTCCACCACCTGGTCGGCGTACCCGTGCGTCAGCGGGCCGGTGCGCTGGAGCCACCGGTTGAGGACCGGCCCGAAGATCAGGTCGACGGCCACGTCGAGGTCGACGTCCTCGGCGAGCTGGCCGGCACGCCGGGCGGCGCGCAGGCGTTCCTTCTTCAGCTCCCGCATGGGCCCGTCCAGCCGTTCCGCGTAGTCGGCGGCCAGGGCGGGGTCGTGGACGATCTCGGTGTGCAGGGCGCGCATGGGCAGGTCGTAGCGCGGGTCGTTCAGCTCGTCGACGACGGCCCGCAGGACCAGCTTCAGGTCGGCGGCCAGGTCGCCGGTGTCCGGTAGGGCGCCGTCCTGCCCGCCGTCGGTCGTGAGCGCGAGGAAGGCGTCGAACAGCAGGGCGCCCTTCGAGGGCCACCAGCGGTAGATCGTCTGCTTGCCGACGCCGGCGGCGGCGGCGATGCCCTCGATGCTGAGCTTCGCGTAGCCCACGTCGCCGACGAGGTCGAAGGCGGCGGTGAGGATGGCGCGGCGTGCCGTCTCGCTGCGACGGCTGGAGTCGGGGGCGACCTTCTGCGTGGGCACGGGCCCAATCTAGCAAGAGGGTGAGACGAGACGGTCCGTCTTGACAGTGGAGCCCGATCGGGTAGGGTCACTCTCGTCAACAAGACGAGACGGTCCGTCTCGTTAGGGAGGGAGTCCCCTATGGAAGCCTCAGCCACCGCCGCGCCGCGGGTCTGGTTCGTCACCGGGGCCAGCCGTGGCCTCGGCCGCGCCTTCACCGAGGCCGCGCTCGCCGCCGGCGACCGGGTCGTCGGCGCGGCCCGGGACGTCTCGCCGTTCGACGACTTGGCCGCCCGACACCCCGACCGCCTGCTGGCGCTGCGCCTCGACGTCACGGACCGCGCGGCGGTCTTCGACGTCGTCGACGAGGCGGTACGGCACTTCGGCCGGCTCGACGTCGTCGTGAACAACGCCGGGGCGCTCTACATGGGCATGGTCGAGGAGTTCACCGAGGCCGAGGCCCGCGCCCAGCTGGACCTCAACTTCTTCGGCGCGCTCTGGGTCAGCCAGGCCGTCCTGCCGCACCTGCGCGCCCAGCGCGGCGGGCACGTCGTGCAGGTCTCCAGCATCGGCGCCCTCGGCGGCTTCCCCAGCACGGGGCTCTACAGCGCGAGCAAGTTCGCGCTGGAGGGCATGAGCGAGGCGCTGGCCGCCGAGGCCGCCGGCTTCGGCGTCAAGGTCACCATCGTCCAGCCGGGCGGCTACTGGACCGACCTCTACACCAGCAGCACGGCGGCCACCCCGAACCCCGCCTACGACCCGCTGCGGGAGGAGTTGGCGCGGCAGTGGGCGGAAGGGTCGATCGACAGCGAACCCCGGCTGGCCGCCGAGGCGCTGATGAAGCTCGTCGCCAGCGACGACCCGCCACTGCGGCTGCTGCTGGGCAGCATGGTCTACGACCTCGCCTTCGACATCTCCAGGCGACGCATGGACGTCTGGGCCGGCTGGGAAGAGGTGAGCCGCGCCGCCGAGCAGGCGGTCCCGGCCCCGGGCGCCGGGCCGGCCTGACCGCCGCCGGGCGCGGGAGGGCAGGGTGCGCGGTGGCCCACGGTCGTGACGCTCGCCACGCGGGTGGGAACTCTTCCGTGGCGGAAGAGTAGGGTCCGTCGGGTCTCCGCACCCTCCGAGTGGAAATGGCTGTATGTCCTCTGTGTCGTCCCTGGCCTCCCGCCCGCGCCTGCCCCGCCCGTCCTGGCTGTCGCCGAGGGTGTTCCGCACCGAGGTCCTCGCCGGCCTGGTCGTCGCCCTGGCGTTGATCCCGGAGGCGATCTCCTTCTCGATCCTGGCCGGGGTCGATCCCAGGGTGGGCCTCTTCGCCTCGTTCACGATGGCGGTGACAATCGCGATCTGCGGCGGGCGGCCGGCGATGATCTCCGCCGCCACCGGGGCGGTCGCCCTGGTCGTGGCGCCCCTCGCCAAGGAGTACGGCCTCGACCACCTGATCGCCGCGGTGATCCTCGGCGGCGCGATCCAGATCCTGCTGGCGGTGCTCGGGGTGGCGAAGCTGATGCGGTTCATTCCGCGCAGCGTGATGGTCGGCTTCGTCAACGCCCTGGCCATCCTGATCTTCGTCGCCCAGGTGCCGCACCTGATCGGGGTGCCATGGCTGGTGTACCCGCTCGCGGCGGTCGCGCTGGCGATCATGGTGGGGCTGCCCCGCCTCACCCGGGCCGTCCCGGCGCCGCTGGTCGCCATCGTGGTGCTGACCGTGGTCACGGTGGCCACCCACGCGACGGTGCCGACCGTGGGCGACGAGGGGGCGTTGCCGGACAGCCTGCCCACGCTCGGCCTGCCGCAGGTCCCCTGGACCATGGACACCCTGACCCTGATCGCCCCGTACGCCCTGGGCATCGCGCTGGTCGGGCTGATGGAGTCGTTGATGACCGCGAAGCTGGTCGACGACATCACCGACACCCCCTCCAGCAAGACCCGGGAGTCGTGGGGGCAGGGCGTGGCGAACATCGTCACCGGGTTCTTCGGCGGCATGGGCGGCTGCGCGATGATCGGTCAGACGATGATCAACGTGAAGGCGTCCGGCGCCCGTACGCGGCTGTCGACCTTCCTGGCCGGCGTCTTCCTGCTGATCCTGGTTGTCGCGCTCGGCGACGTGGTCGCGGTGATCCCGATGGCCGCCCTGGTCGCCGTGATGGTCATCGTCGCGGTGTCGACGTTCGACTGGCACTCGGTCGCCCCGGCCACGCTCAGGCGGATGCCGTACGGCGAGACGATCGTCATGGTGACCACCGTCGTCACCACGCTGGCCACCCACAACCTCGCCGTCGGCGTCGTCGCCGGCGTGCTCACCGCGATGGTCGTCTTCGCCCGGCGGGTCGCCCACCTGGTGGAGGTGACAAGCGTCCTCGACCCCGAGGGGACCACCCGGATCTACTCGGTGCACGGCGAGCTGTTCTTCGCCTCCAGCAACGACCTGGTCGGGCAGTTCGACTATGCCAACGACCCCGACAGCGTGGTCATCGACATGACGCACGCCCACGTCTGGGACGCCTCCTCCGTGGCCGCCCTCGACGCCGTCACCACCAAGTACGCCGCCCGCGGCAAGACCGTGGAGATCGTCGAGCTGAACCGCCCCAGCGCGGACATCCACGGCACCCTCGCCGGCCGGCTCGGCGTCGGCCACTGATGGCCCCCGACCGCCGTACGGCCAAGCCGGCACCCGCCCCCGGTCCGGCTTCGGTGCCCGCCGCCGGCCCGGTCGGAGGGCGGCTGATGCAGATCGGCGAGGTCGCCGAGCGGGTCGGGCTGAGCATCCGCACCATCCGGCACTACGAGGACGTCGGCCTGATCGTCCCGTCGGCCCGCAGCGACGGGGGCTTCCGCCTCTACACCGCACCCGACCTCGACCGGCTCGCCGTGGTCAAGCGGATGAAGCCGCTCGGCTTCACCCTCGACGAGATGCGCGACCTGCTCGGCGTACTCGATGCCCTCGACACGGCCGAGGGCGCCGACCGGGTCGCCCTGCTCGACCGGCTCGGCATGTTCCACACCGCCGCCACCGCACGCGTCAGCGCGCTGCGCGACCAGCTCGCCACGGCCGAGGGCTTCGCCGGCACGCTCCGCGACAGGCTCGACCAGCACGGCGGTCCGTCCACCTGAGCCGGTTGCCGTCCCTGGCGACAGGAGTGGCGACGACGGGCGGCTTCCCTTGCTTCTCCTCCCAGTGGCCCTCCCTTCTCCATTGTGGACGGCATGCCGACCACCGGCTGCCGGCCGTGGCGGAGGCGCACTACGCTCCGGGCCACACAAGGAGAGGGAAGATCAATGCGTAGGACCCTGCTGCCCGTCGCGGCACTCGCCCTGGTGGCGGCGCTGAGCGGATGCGTCACGATCAACACGCCGGCGGACGACCCGGACCCGGCCGCTTCGGCGCAGCCGACAGGCAGCACCGTCAGCGTGGACGACGAGACAGCGGACCCGGACGAGCCGGCGCCCTCGGCCGTACCCGACACGTCCGGAGCGCCCGCCACGCTCAAGGCGCTCACCTGCACGCAGCTCAAGACCGCCGTGCTCGGTAACGGATCCGAGCGGTACAACGGCTACCCGGATCCGATCCCGCTTGTCGACGGTATGTGGTCCGGCGAGGACGGCACTGTCGTCCACATGCAACAGCCGTGCGCCATCGGTGACCTGACCGGCGACGACGCGGCCGACGCGGTGGTCCCGGTGCTGATGGACGGCGGCGGGACCGGCAAGTTCTGGCAGATCGTGATGTACGGCAACATCGACGGTAAGCCCGTCTACGTCACCATGGTCGACATCGGCGACCGTACGCCCGTCGAGTCGGTCTCGATCAAGTCGCGCCGGGCGACGGTGGTCTACCTGACCCGCCCCGAGGACGCGTCCTCGGCGGAGGTCGCCGTACGGCGTACGGCCGTCTATGAACTCAGCGGCAGCCGGCTCGTCGAGATCAGCCACACGGACGCGCCGTACACCCCCTGAGCGGTCGACCCCGCGCGGTGGGCCGTTCCGGCGCGGAACGGCCCACCGGCCCAGTCGCTCAGGGATTGAGCAGGACCTTGACGGCCCGGCGCTCGTCCATGGCCCGGTACCCCTCGGCGGCCTGGTCGAGGGGGAGGGTGAGGTCGAAGACCCGGCCGGGGTCGATCTCACGCCTGTAGATCAGGTCGATCAGCTCGGGCAGGAAGCGACGCACCGGGGCGGGGCCGCCGTGCAGGTGCACGTGGGAGAAGAACAACTCCTCGCCGGGCAGTTCGACGTCGTGGGCCACGCCGACGTAGCCGACGTGCCCTCCCGCCCGGGTGGAGCGGATGGCCTGCAACATCGACTCCTGGGTGCCGACCGCCTCGATGACCGAGTGCGCGCCGAGGCCGTCGGTCAGGTCCTTGATCCGGGCCACGCCGTCGTCGCCGCGCTCGGTGACGATGTCGGTGGCGCCGTAGTGGGTCGCCAGCTTCTGGCGGGGCTCGTGCCGGCTGACCGCGATGACGCGTTCCGCGCCGAGCCGCCGGGCCGCCAGCACGGCGAGCAGGCCCACCGCGCCGTCGCCGACGACCGCGACGGTCTTGCCCGGGCCCACCTCGGCGGCCACCGCGCCGAACCAGCCGGTGCCGAGCACGTCGGAGGCCGCGAGCAGGGCCGGGACCAGGTCGTCGGTAGGGAGGTCGGGCGTGGCGACCAGGGTGCCGTCGGCCAGCGGTACGCGCAGGTACTCGGCCTGGGCACCCAGCCCGCCCACCGGCTCCCGGTGGACGCACGAGGACTGGTAGCCCGCGCGGCAGATGGGGCACGTGTTGTCGGAGGCGAAGAAGGAGCCGACGACGAACTGGCCGGGCTTGATCTCCCTGACCTCGTCGCCGACCTCCTGGACGACGCCGACGTACTCGTGGCCCATCGGGGACGGCCCGTGGACCGTCTCGATGCCGCGATACGGCCACAGGTCCGAACCGCAGACGCAGGTGGCGGACAGGCGGATGATCGCGTCGGTCGGGAGGAGGATCCGCGGATCCTCACGCTCCTCCACCCGTACGTCGCGGGGGGCGTGCAGGACGACACCACGCATCAGGCTCTTCCCTTCGGTCCGGTCCGGCTGCGACGAGACGGCTCACCTTCCGGCTTACCCGGTCCGGGCGCGGGCTTGCCGCCAGGAGGCGAGCAACACCGGGTGCCGCTACGGCGTGGTCATCGGATGACCGATCGCGGCGACGTCCAGTTCTGCTGTCGGAGCCGTTCGATGCCGTCCAGCAGCAGGTCCAGCGCGAACTCGAACTCGAACTGGTCGTCGCAGCCCTGTCCCACGACCGACGCGTCGTCGTGGGACGCGGCCGTGGAGATCTCCGCGAGGTGCGGGAACCGGGCCGCGACCTCCGGCGGGAAGGCCTGCGGTGGTTCTGAGCTGGCCGTGCCGGAGCGGCCGGCGCGCCGGGAGGCGTCGAACAGCTCCTGGCTGAAGCCCAGGATCCGGCTGCCCATCGCGTGCATCACGTGGTGGGCGAGGTCGGCGGAGAACCCGCCGGCCCGGAGGGTCCCGACCACCGAGTCGAGGTACGCGAGGACGGCCGGCGTCGCCATGTTCCGCGACTCGATAGCGAGCGGCGCCCAGGGGTGGCGCCGCAGCACCTGCCGCGCCGAGAGGATGCGGCTGCGGACCGCGTGCTTCCAGTCGGCGTCGGGCACCGGCGGGTCGATCTCGCCGACGACGACGTCGATCATGCCGTCGAGTAGTTCGTCCTTGTTGGCCACGTGCTTGTAGAGGGCCATCGGCACGACGCCCAGATCCTGGGCGAGGTTGCGCATGCTGAGGGACTCGATCCCGGCCCCGTCGGCGAGCGCGACGGCGGCGTGCAGGATCCGGTCCCTGCTCAGCGGCGCCCGGCGCAGCGTCTCAGCCTGCTCAGCCATCTCGGTCCTCGTCTTCTGGCGGCGGTTGAAACCTTAACCGCCTTGACCGGTGTACGCCGTACACCTACATTGGGTGTACGGCGTACACCAAGAGGGAGGGCGAAAGATGAAGGCGATAGTCCAGGACCGGTACGGCCCGCCGGAGACACTCACGCTCGCGGACGTCGACGTGCCGGTGCCCGCCGCCGACGAGGTGCTCGTGCGGGTCGAGGCCGCCGCGCTGAACGCGTACGACTGGCATGCCATGCGTGGCGATCCGCGGATGGCGCGGTTGGCGATGGGGCGGACGCGGCCCCGCGCGCGCATCCGCGGCCGCGACTTCGCCGGCCGGGTCGAGGCCGTCGGCAGCCACGTCCGACAGGTGCGCCCGGGTGACGCCGTCTTCGGCGACCTCGGCGACGCCAACGGCGCGTTCGCCGAGTACGTGTGCGTGCCCGCGACCCTGGTCGCGCCGAAGCCGGCGAACCTGACCCCGCAGCAGGCGGCCGCGCTGCCGCTGGCCGGTGTCACCGCGCTCATGGGGCTGCGCGACGTCGGGCGGGTCGAGCCCGGCCACCGCGTCCTCGTCAACGGCGCCTCCGGCGGCGTCGGCACCCTGGCCGTCCAACTGGCCAAGGCGCTCGGCGCGACCGTGACCGCAGTGTGCAGCACCCGCAACGTCGACCTGGTCCGATCCCTCGGCGCCGACCACGTCGTCGACTACACCCGCGACGACTTCACCCGCGAGGCCCGCCGCCACGATGTCGTGTTCGACCTGGTCGGCAACCGCTCGCTCACCGCGCTCCGGCGGGCGCTGACACCCACCGGGACGCTTGTGCTCTCCGGCGGCGGCGTGTACGGCGGCGGCAGCCTCGTCGGGCCGGTCTGGCTCCTCGCGCGCGGACGGCTGCTGGCGCCCCTCGTCCGCCAGCGCATCGTCACCCTCACCGCGGCGCCCAGCCGGCAACACCTCGACACGCTCCGCGCCCACGCCGAGGCCGGCCGCCTCACCCCGGTCATCGACCGGACCTACCCGCTGCGCGAGGTGCCCGAGGCCATCCGGTACCTCGAAGGTGAACACGCGCGGGCGAAGGTGGTCATCACCCTGTGACCTGCGGTGCCGTTGCCGGCATCGATCGCCCCCAAGTATCGATCACATGCGCTCGGGAGTCCTGATGCCGAGCAGGTACAACCCCTGCCGGAGCACCCGGGCGGTCACGTCGCAGAGCACCAGCCGGCTCTCCCGGACCGGCCCGTCGGCGCGCAGCACCGGGCAGCGCTCGTAGAACGCGCTGAACGCGGCAGCCAGCCGATACAGGTAGCCGGTCAGGTGGTGGAACTCCAGGCTGTTCGCCACCTCGCCGACCACCGTCCCGAAGCCGACCAGTTCGAAGGCGAGCGCCCGTTCGGCCGGATCGGCCAGCGAGATCGCCGCCTCCGGCCGGGCCGCCACTCCGGCCCGCCGGAAGATCGACCGGATCCGCGAGTACGCGTACTGGAGATAGGGCGCGGTGTTGCCGTCCAGCGCCAGCATCCGCTCCCAGTCGAGCACGTAGTCCCTGTGCCGGTCGCTGGACAGGTCGGCGTACTTGATCGCGCCGATGCCGACCGCCCGGCCCACCTCGGCCGCCTCCGCCTCGCCCAGGTCCGGGTTCCGCTCCCGGGCCAGCGCCGTGGCCCGGACGATCGCCTCCTCCAGCAGCCCGACCAGCTTCACCGAGCCGCCGGCCCTGCTGCGCAGCATCCGCCCGTCCGACCCGAGGATCGAGCCGAACCCGACGTGCTCGGCCCGGGCCGGCGGGGCGAGCCAGCCGGCCTGCGTGGCGGCGGCGTACACCATCTCGAAGTGCCGCCGCTGCGGCAGGCCGACCACGTAGAGCAACCGGGTCGCGGCCAGCGTGCCGGTGCGGTGCCGGATCGCCGCCAGGTCGGTTGCCGGATAGCCGTACCCGCCGTCGGACTTGCGGACGATCAGCGGCAGCGGCTCGCCGTCCCGGCCCACCGAGCCGGGCGGAAACACACAGGCCGCACCCTCGCTCTCCCGCAGCAGCCCCAGGCGGTCCAGCTCCTCGGCCACCGGTCCGAGCAGGTCGTTGTAGCTGCTCTCACCGTGGAAGTCCCGCTCGGTGAGGGTCACGTCGAGCAGGTCGTAGACGGTCATGAAGTACCGCTCGGACTGCTCCACCAGCAACCGCCACAGCCGCAGCGTCGCCGGATCGCCGCCCTGCAGGGCCACCACCCGCCGCCGGGACCGCTCCCGGAACGCCTCATCCGCGTCGAACGCGACCCGGGCCGCCTTGTAGAACGAGTCCAGGTCGCCCATGGACAGCTCGCGCGCCGCCTCGGCCCCGCCCAGGTCCACCAGGTGCTCGATCAGCATGCCGAACGGCGTGCCCCAGTCACCCAGGTGGTTGGCCCGCAGCACCCGGTGCCCCAGCCACTCCAGCAGCCGGGCCGCCGCGTCGCCGATCACCGTCGACCGCAGGTGCCCGACGTGCATCTCCTTCGCCACGTTCGGCGCCGAGTAGTCGACCACCACCGTCTCCGGCTCGACGGCCACCCCCACCCCGAGCCGCGAATCGGTGGCCAGCGCGGAGACCAGCCTGCCCAGGGCCCCATCGGCGACGGTCAGGTTGAGGAAGCCCGGCCCGGAGACCTCCGCCGCGCTGCACAGATCGGCCAGCTCCGCGAGGTCCAGCACCTCGGCGGCGATCGCGCGCGGCGGCCGGCCGAGCCGCCGGGCCAGCGCCAGCGCCGCGTCGGACTGGAAGTCCGCGCGCTGGGAGCGCCGCACGACCGGATCAACCGGCCCGCCGGCCACCGTCGCGAACGCCGGCGCCAGCCGGTCGGCCAGCAGTTTCTCAAGGTCCATGGGTACGCCGATCTCGCTCGGGTCCGCCGCGCGGATCACCGGATGGGGATGCGGGCGGACCGAGGACGATCGACGATGACCGACGGCTCGATCCGCCGGTCGCAGGAGAGGAAGCCTCAGCGCAGGCGGTCGCGGGACCGCCGGCGTCGCAGCGCGCCGACCTGGACGTCGGGGGACGTCATCGGGTACGCGGGCGAGCTGGTCATGGCAGCAGCCTAACCGTCCAGGCCGGGGGCTGCGCAACGCCGTTTCCGCAGCGAGCGGGCACACGTGGAATCGTCAGCCTTTCAGGGTCGTTGCTGTCGACAGCGGTACGTCCGACCCAGCGCGAGCCTCGTCGCGGAGAGCGGTCACAAGCCGTCCGTTGACCGGACCTGCGCATACTGAGAGCAGCGACAGGCCCACGGACTGTCAATCGGGCTTATGGTCGATCAATAGGCGGAGGTCGACATGCGTTGGCTCATGATTCTCATCATCGCGTTGGTGGTCGTTGCCGCGGTCTGGCTGTGGCGCCGTTCCCAGAAGGGCTCACTCGACATCGACGGCCAGGTTCGTAACCGGCAGGCGTCGACTGAGGCCCGCAGGCGACTTGACGCACACCGCAACCCGAGTGACGGCAGCCCCGGCAGCGGCGCCGGTGGGGTCGGTGGTGTCTGGGGCGGGTAAGGCAGACGGGCGCGTTCGAATCGCTGGCAGACTGCCGTCATGTCGTCTGAACCGGAGTCGTGGTCCATCAAGCACTTCTCGCAAGGCAACCCAGCAGGCCCCGGCCAGGACAGCGTCCCGGCGCTGCTACGGCGGATCGCAGACAGCATCGAACAACGGCCCGGCATCGAGGTCCAGGACGTCGTATTGCGCAACGAGGTCAACGCCGACGGTGACTGGTGGTCGGCCACTGTCTACTTCCATGAACCGTCGGTCTAGCAGAGTCCGGCGTGCAGATTGACTCGTCCGCCGCCCACCAGGTCAGCCGCAAGCACATCGCGGCTGAGTAGTCACCGCACCAGCCTCATTGCTGGCCGGTTCTAGAGTCCGGCCATGGACCGCCGACTGCCAAGCCGAGCCTTCCTGCGGGTGTTCTCCATGTTCGGTCTCGTCTTTGTGATTGCGCTTACGGCGCTCGGCACATGGTCAGCCGCAGACGAACGCCGGGGATCAGAGGCAGTGGCTGACGTGCTGGACGTCCAGCATCACGGGACAAAAACATTCCTGACAGTCCAGTTCACCACAAGCCGTGGCGAGACGTGTGAATCAAGTCTGCGCGTTACGGTCGATGCCAACCGGGCTGTGAGTGCCGGTCAGCGCATCCGTGTCCACTATGCCAAGAGCGACCCTTGCCTCAGGGTGCGCGAGGTTGGCGATCACTCCGGGTGGTTCATGGTCCCCATCGCGGTGGTGCTTCTGACCACCTTCGCCATCCTGACCTATGTCGTGTGGCGCCGGCCCCGACCCCCGCTCCCACTCCGGTACGCGGGCATGCCGTGACGAGTCGGACGAGGTCGGTTTGACCCGGACCACCGTCAGACCTTGAAGCGGAAGGCAAGTGCTGGGCTGCAAAGACGGCCCTGCAATGTCCCCCACAGCCCGCAGGTGTCCGTCACGGTCGTCACTCGGTTAGTCACCCACCTGGTCGGCCCTCCAACGCGGAGGTCTGGGTAGGTCCGACACCATGACCTCATGGATGACGAAGCTCGACGGCGGTGGCATCAGCAGCACCAAGCGTCCTGGCTCCAACTCGCCGCCACCCTGCGGACCGAGGGCTGGGAGGCGCAGGTGACGTGCTTGGCAGTTCCAGTGCAGGTGGAAGGCTCTCTGCCAAACGGCGAGCGATTCTACTTCCGCGCCCGGCACAGTGACGTGTCGTTGGGCATCGGAGGCGACGACCCAGCAGACATCTCCGAGTGGGAAGACAGCGAGTCGCATCAGGAAGCCAGCTACCTGCCCGCCGCCGACGGCGAGGCCATCATCAGACGGCTTGCTCGCCGCTACCTGGAGGAGCGCTAGCCGACTGGGCGAGCACCGTCAGTTTGGAAGGTGCCTTGAACTGCACGCAGTGCCCCATGGCAGGGACGGCCGACCTGTTGGGTCGGTGGTACGCCGTGGCAGGCCACCGTCACGGTTTCGGTCGCTCACTGCACATCACCCTGGCAAGGGTTCGGCATTGATTGCCATCTAGCATCACCTCGTGGTTCCGACTAGCACGAACTCAGCTGGCGGGCTGCCGCCTCGGCGTCTCCTGCTGGGAGTCAACATCGCAAGCTCATTGTTGGTTCTTCAGGCGTCGTTGCTGATATTCGCGGCGATCTCCGCCATATATTCCCAAGGGGGCATCAACGATGCCGTGAACGACGCAGCGGGTCGTTCCGGCGCCCCAGTAGACAGCAGTGTTGCCGCACTCAAGGCGTCCTACTTTTATTTCGAAGCTCGGCTCACCATGTGGTATGCATTCTTCTTCGCGCCTGCATCGGTTGGCGTCGCATTGTGGCTCAGGACGGGTCATCAGAGTGCGAGAGTAGTCGCCCTCGCGACGAGTCTGCTCAGCGTGCTTTGCTGTTGCTGTTCCGGGGGTTGGCTATGGCTATCTGACGAACCAACAGAGATTGATGAAGCGCTTCCGGCCGCATTCGGCCGAATAAATCCAGCATGGGTCGAGCTGGGTAAGATCGGGCTAGTGGTGTCCTTTGTGCCTGCATTTATCGCGGCAGCCGCACTGGTCCGCAGCGGGCGTACCGTTGCCCGCACCTCCCCCGGATCGAACCAATGACCTCTGCGGTGTGAACGCGGTTATTGCCCACCGCGTCTGTCTAGGCGCGTACGCGGCCGAGCGTCATGGTGCACAGGGTGAGGTGTGGCGGAGTGGCCAAACTCCTAACCAGGTCGCCATCACCCTGGAGATCGGGAGAATGCCATTAACTCGACAGCGGCCGGCATGGCACGGGAGCACCCGCGGTGTGCGGGTGCTCCCGTGGTTTACGTTTGGCGTCGTTATCAGTACTGCAGATTCGTCTGCATTTCCGTGACGCGGCCGGCAATCTGCAGATTGCCGTCGGAATCCAGGATGGCAATGATCTTCTTCTGGCTTCCGTGGTGGGTGGTGAAGAAAATCTTGTCGGCCTCTTGGCTGGTGCTGTGGTTGGTGTTCACCGACAGTTCGATGCTGACCGGGGAGCTGATCAGAACGTCCCGCTTGGGTGAGTTCGGGTAGCATTGGTTCTGCCGCAGCTTGATTCGCCCATGGGTGTCACCCTCGTCCCAGTCCGAGGCCACGCCCAAGTCGATATCCGGCATGGAAATCTCCCTTCCTTGATTCGCGATGATTTCCCGTGTTCGGGGACAGCCTATGGCTTCCATAGTCGGCGGCAAATGTCGGCTATATTGCCGAGCCGGTTAATAGTTTGGTCACCGTCAGGTAAAGCTGATGTAGCCCAAGACTCAATCAAGGGCTCAGGCAAGGTGATGGCATTGCCGTCGTGAGTGGTTGCGGGTAGACGCATTTTGCGCCGAGCTCAAACGCCTCGCCGCCCGTCAGGTCTCTGACCTGCTGAAACGACTTCCATCGTTTCCGGCGTCTTCCGCCGCTACTCGCGCTCAGTTGTGCCGGATCTGCGGCACGGACCGGGCGCGGGGCAGACAATGGCCCGAGGCATGATTCGACGCGTCCACGAGGGTCGGCAGCCAGGTCTGCGTTGTAGGTAGTGTGTGGAAGTGACAAGAAGCGAGCGACTCGCGGACCAGTTGGACCGGCACTGGCACAAGAACCTGCGGCCACGGCTGCACGGTCTTGCCGATGAGGAGTACTTCTGGGAGCCGGTGCGCGGCTGCTGGAGCATCCGCCCATGTGGCACGTCGGCGGCACCGATGTCGGTAGGCTCGGGGGAATGGACGATGGACTTCGCGTCCCCTGGCCCGATTCCGGCGCCCGTGACCACGATTGCCTGGCGGCTGGCGCACATCATCGTCTCCTGCCTAGGTTATCGGGTCGGATGGCACTTCGGCGGCCAGGACGTCGACTCGCAGACATTTGCCTACGCGGGGACCGCCGACGAGGCGCTGAAACAGCTCGATGAGATGTATGAGAGATGGAACGCGGGGGTCCGCGAGCTCGCGGACGCTGACCTGGAGAATCCGCCCACGGTGGGTGCCGAGCGGTTTCCCATGGAGGGCATCGTTCTGCACGTCAACAGGGAGCTGATCCATCACGGCGCTGAGATTTCCCTGCTGCGCGACCTCTACCGCTGGCGGGACGGAGCCGTACCGCGCGGAATATGACCACCCCGCCGCTGCCTCCGGCTGAATCACGCACGAGAGGGTGCGGCCGGCCCGGCGCCGGGCGTGTTGCGCGGCCGGCGTGGAGCGACAGCGGAGCATCGGACGCGCGCCCAGGCGGCGGCGCGTGCGGCCCGTCAAGGGCCGCCTTGATAGGCGTACAGAAAGTCCTCCCACACCGGCCGGCAGCCGGGCTTCCTGTCGGGGCATGCTGGGCACATGCAAATCCCTTGGCGGAGCAGCCTGGACGCGTTCGCACAGATCCTGCGGCAGCATGGCATCGAGCAGTCCTCGGTGACCGACGTGCAGGCGGCATGGGGTGCGTTCGCTGAGTTTCTGCAACTGGACATCGACGGCATCGATCCGACTCCGGACTCTGATGCTGACGGCTTCATCGTCCAGTGGGGCCGACGGTCCTGGAGCGACAACCGTCTGATCTTGACCTTCACCCGGCAGATCGCCATCGCTGATGTCGGTGACTGTGTCGCCCCCTACGGGCAGCCCGAACTATGGCAGCTCGACTTGGAATTGACTTTCGACGACGAGGCCGGTCTGATCGACCTGGACGGCCTTGACGTTCGGGACACGGGGTTCAGGTTTGCTCCCACCGGACCGCTACGCGCCGCCGCGCTGGCGGATATCTGGGCGGAGACGCAACAGCATCCCCCTGTCCGTGCAGCCTGGATCGCGACCCCAGCGAGTAGCGGCTTGTCCTTCGAGTGCGTCTGCTGACACCGAAAACCGTAGGGCGGATCAAGCTCGTCAATCCAGTGCAGCGTGGTTACGGCGGGTTGGCGTGTCGGTACCCGGCGCTACTTTGGCTCTCATCAAGCACGCCAGCCCGGTCGCTACCGGTCGCCGTAGTGGTACCGGCAGGCGATGATCTCGACGTCGTCCTTGGTGATCCGATACACCAGCCGGTGCTCGCGATCGATCCGGCGGGACCGGAAGCCGGACAGCTCTCCCCGCAGGGGTTCCGGCTTGCCGATGCCCTCGTATCCGTTGCGCATCACGTCCGCGATGAGGTCGTTGACGCGTTTGACCAGATTCCGGTCGGTGTGGCTGAGGTACTGGTTCCAGGCCGTCGCGGTGAAGACCAGCCTCACGCGACGTCCCGCACGGTGGCCGGTTCGATCAGGTCCCGCTCGGCCGCGTCGCCTTCCTCAAGCTCCGCGATGGAGCGGCGCAGGGCTGCGGCGTTGGCCGGGTTGCGAAGGAGGTACTCGGTCTCCTTCATCGCCTCGTACTCCGCAAGCGGCACGATGACCACCGGTTCGTGGCCCGACCGGGTCACCACCACTTCCTCCGCGTCGTTGATGACGCTGTCGAGTTCGGCGGCCAGGTTCTGTCGTAGCTGGGTGAAGTTGACGGTCCGCATGACCACCTCCGGGGTAAGTACAGAAAACTGTACCTCGGATGGGCTCGACCCTGGCGATGGATCCACGGGTGCTGCTGCACATCGCTGCTGTGCCGGCCCGGAGCACGGCAACAGCGGCCCCGAAAAGGGCCGCTGACCTGCATAGGAGTGGGCCGCCAGGGACTCGAACCCTGAACCTATGGATTAAAAGTCCACAGCTCTGCCATTGAGCTAGCGGCCCGCGCGCTCAGGTTACCGGAAGGCGGCCGGTTGCGACTCTCGGCTTTCGTGCCGTAGGCGGAACCGGCAGCTCAGGTGAGGAACGCCCGTCCATGACGGCGCTTCCGGGCGTACGGGAGGAATCAGGCCGGGCGGCGCGGAGGGTGCCGGAAGGTCAACTGCCCGGCCTTCGGGGGCCTTTGATCTTGGGAGCCCGGGGCCGGTCGCGGTCCGGCGGTCGATCCCGAAGAAGGCTGGCGGGCCTCCGGTCGGACCTTATCGGAGAGCCGGCGCCCATGGTGTCCCTCCTCGTCGCCGTGTCGGCTCGCCAGCGTGCCGCCGGGCCCGTTCGGCGCCGTGGTCAGCGGCTCTACCAGGGGTGTTAACTGGCTGAAGCTGGCGCAAAAAGCGGGCCATGGGAATGTAACAACTTGGGAACAAGGCGAGCCGCGTTCTTGTCCGCAGTTTGTTAGCCGCCTGTACTAACCGGGTGACCTGCATTGATGAGACGGGAACCACACCGCCGGAGCCCCAGGGCCGCGCGGTGGGGACCCTGCGGCGAGACCGGGTTCCGGCCCGGGTCCGCTCCGGCGAGAAGGTGCTCCCGGAGCAGGCCCGCGTGCACAACCGCGAGTTGCTGCTGCGCACGCTCTACCGGGAAGGGCCGCACAGCCGGGCGGATCTGGCGCGACGCACAGGGCTGACGAGGGTCTCGGTCTCGGACGTCGTGAGCGACCTCCTCGCGGACGACCTCGTGGTCGAGGTCGGTACGCGGGCGGGGACGCGGCCCGGGAAGCCGGCCATGATGCTCGAGTTCAACGAGCGCGCCTACCAGGCGATCGCCGTCGACCTGAGCCACTCGACGCTCTACCGGGGGGCCGTGCTCGACCTCGGCGGATCGGTGGTGGCTCGTCAGCAGGTCGAGAACGAGGGCAGCACCGGAGCCGACGCGTTGGCGAAGGTCGTCGGTCTCGTCGGGGCGTTGCGCGAACAGGTGACGGCGCCGCTGCTCGGCATCGGCATCGGCACCCCGGGGATCGTGGACCTCGGCGGCGTCGTCCTCAGCGCACCCAACCTGGGGTGGAAGGACCTCAACCTCCGGTCGGTGCTGACCGAGCAGTTCGGCTGTCCCGTGGTCGTGTCGAACGACGCCAACGCCACCGCGCTCGCCGAGCGCAGTTACGGCGAGAGCGCGGCCGACACCCTCCTCGTGCGGGTCGGTGTCGGCGTGGGGGCGGGTCTGCTGCTCGGCGGCACGCCCGTCCTGGGCAGCAGGTTCGCGGCCGGCGAGATCGGCCACGTGGTCGTGGACACCGGCAGCGAGCGGGCCTGTGTCTGCGGAAAGTTCGGCTGCCTCGAGACCTGGCTGTCGACCCGGCGCATCCAGGAAGACCTCTCGGAAGCCCGTACCGACGCGGAGCACACCCGGGTCCTCGCCGCCGCGGGCGAGGCGCTTGGTTCGGTGCTGGCCCCGATCGTGGCCGCCATCAACGTCTCGGAAATCGTCCTCAGCGGGCCGCACCGGGTGCTGGAAGGACCGCTGGCCGCCGCGGCGATGGAAACCATCCGGCAGCGCGCCCTGACAGAGGTGCACGGCGACATCGTCCTGCGGCTCTCGGAGCTCGGCGACGACATCGTCCTGCGCGGCGCGACCGCCATGGTCATGAGCCAACAACTCGGGATCGCCTGATCCGCTGATCCGATCCCCGTCACTCATAGCGACGCCGACCGGCGCTGGCTTTGCAGCAATAGAAGGGAACACGGTGCAACTGACACGCACGCTGACGGCAGCGTTTGCCGTAGTCGCTCTCGCCCTCGCCGGTTGTAGCGGTGGCGGGCAGGCGAATGAAGCAGGCTCGTCCCAGCTCGTCCTGGGCAACAACGGCGACCTGCTGACCTGGGACCCCGCTGAGATGAAGGAAGGCGCGGTCATCCACTACGCGGAGGCCGTCTACGACCCGCTGCTCCGCAAGACGGCCGAGTCGAAGATCGAGGGCAACCTGGCCACCTCGTACGAGTACAACGCCGACCTCACCGAGCTCACCCTGAAGCTGCGCGACGGTGTCACCTTCAGTGACGGCGCGGCCTTCGACGCCGACGTGGTGAAGGTCAACCTCGAGGCGCGCAAGAAGGGGGCGGGCAGCGCCTCCGAGGGGGCCCGGGCGATCGAGCGCGTCGAGGTCGTGGACAAGGCCACGGCGCGCCTGCACCTCAGCGAGCCCAGCCCCGGCCTCCTGGCGGCCCTGGCGACGTACACGGGGTACATGGTGAGCCCCACGGCGCTCAGCGCGGGCAACATCGCCTCGAACCCGGTGGGCTCCGGGCCCTACACGTACGACGCGGGCGCCTCCGAGAAGGGCGTCAAGTACACGTTCAAGGCGCGCGACGGCTACTGGAACCGCGAGGCGTTCCCCTTCGAGAACGTCGTGATCCGCCCGTACGAGGAGTTCACCGCCCGGTACAACGCGCTCGCCACCGGCCAGATCCAGTTCATGTACGGCACCCCCGACATGGTGCCGAAGGCCAAGACCGACGGGCTCACCGTCAAGACGGTGCCCGGCGAGTGGCAGGGCATCATCCTCCAGGACCGCGCCGGCAAGGCGTCGGCGGCACTCGGCGACGTGCGGGTGCGGCAGGCGATCAACCACGCGCTCGACCGCAAGGCCATCCTCGAGACCCACTACGGCGGGTTCGGCCAGGTCTCCACGCAGACCTTCAACCCGGCCAGCGAGGCGTGGGTGCCGGAGCTGAACGCGCGCTACCCGTACGACCCGGCGAAGGCGCGCGAGTTGCTTGCCTCGGCGGGCTACGGCAGCGGCTTCAAGATCAAGGTTTCGTACAGCGAGGGCTTCATGTCCCCGCTGGTGCCGATCGTCGCCCAGTACCTGGGCGACGTGGGCATCACTGTCGAGCAGGTGCCGGTCAACGGCTTCGCCAACGGCGGCCTGGAGACCCTGAAGGGCCAGCCGGCCTTCATGCTCTCGTTCTCCACGAACATCCCGGCGTGGACGGACGTGCTGAACAAGCTCACCCCGACGTCGCTGTGGAACAACTTCAAGTACACCGACGAGACCGTCACCCGGCTGCTCAAGGAGATCCCGGCCGCGCAGGGTGACAAGCAGGCCGCCCTCTACAAGGAGCTGAACACCCACCTCGTCGAGCAGGCCTGGTTCGCGCCGATCGTCACGCAGGAGAACGTCTACCTGTTCAAGTCGGACATCGACGTGACCATGCAGCAGGCGCAGCTCATGCCGAGCCTCCGCTTCTTCGCCCCGGCGAAGTAACAGTCGATCGACCCCGGATGGGCCGGGCAACCGGCCGGCCCATCCGGTGGATCACTACAGCTCATCTAGGAGGTAGCAGGCATGCTGGGCTTCATCGGTCGGCGGTTGGCCACGGGCCTGCTGCTGGCGTTCTCCGTCGTGACGGGGATGTTCTTCTTCCTCATGCTCACCGGCTCCGATCCGGCCCGGGGCGCGCTCGGCCTCTACGCGACGGAGGAACAGGTCGCGGTCAAGCGGGAGCAGCTCGGGCTCGACCGGCCGCTCGTCGAGCAGTACCTGAGCTGGCTGGGCGGGGTCGTACGCGGTGACCTGGGGGTCTCGTCCGCGCAGAACACCGACGTGAGCGAGCTCATCGTGACGCGGCTGCCAGTCACCGTCTCCCTCGCGTTGGGCGCCGTCCTGGTGGCCGCGGTCCTCGGCATCGTGCTCGGGCTGCTCGCGGCGACCCGTCCCGGGACGTTCGACCGCGTACTCCAGGTGTTCATGGTGTTCGGCTTCAGCCTTCCGAACTTCTGGGTCGCGATCATCCTGGCCCTGGTCTTCGCCGTGCAGCTGGGCTGGTTCCCCGCCACGGGCTACGTGCACCTGAACGACTCACCCAGCGGTTGGCTCTGGTCCATCACCCTGCCGATCGTCGCGCTGTCGATCGGTTCGATCGCCGCCATCGCCCAGCAACTGCGGAACTCCGTGATCACCGTCAACAGCCAGGACTACGTCCGTACGCTGCGCAGCCGGGGCCTCTCGCAGCGCGAGATCCTGCTCACCCACGTCCTGCGCAACGCGGCTCCGCCGGCGCTGACGATGCTCTCCCTCCAGTTCATCGCGGCGATGAGCGGCGCCGCCATCATCGAGCGCGTGTTCGGCCTCCAGGGCATCGGCGCCGTCGCCATCAACGCCTCGGGCAACAGCGACATCCCCGTCATCATGGGCGTCCTGCTCTTCACCGTGCTCGTCGTCGTACTCGTCAATCTCGCGGTCGACATCCTCTACGCCGCACTGAACCCGAAGGTACGGAACGCATGAGCGCCGACGTGACGCCCCGCGCGGGCCTGACAGCCAGGAGATTCCGCTCCTTCCTGCGTAACCCGATGGGCGTGGTGGCGGGCGGCGTCCTGCTGGCCATCGTCGCGGCGAGCCTGCTCGCGCCGCTGCTCGCCCCGCAGGACCCGAACCTGGTGGTGCTCTCGGAGGCGCTCCGGCCGCCGAGCGGCGACCATCCGCTCGGCACGGACGGCAACGGGCGCGACATCCTCAGCCGCCTGCTGTGGGGCGGCCGGGTGAGCCTCCAGGCGGGCGCGATCATGGTTGCCGTCGCCCTCCTGTGCGGGATTCCCGCAGGTCTGCTCGCGGGCTACCGCGCGAAGCGGTTCGACGGGGTGTCGAGCTGGATCTTCAACATGCTGATGTCCCTGCCGGAGATCCTCATCATCATCGTGGTGATCGCCTCCCTCGGCAGCGGCCTCGCCCCGACGATGATCACCCTTGGCGTGCTGGCGTCGCCGGACATCTTCCGGCTGACCCGGAGCGCCGTGATCGCGGTGCGCGAGGAGCTCTACCTCGACGCCGCCCGCGTCGCGGGGCTGTCCGACCTGCGCATCATCTTCCGCCACGTGCTCTCCGTGGTGCTGGGGCCGGTCCTCGTGCGGTCCTCATTCATCTTCGGCATGGCGATCATCGTCCAGTCCGGCCTGGAGTTCCTCGGCTTCGGCGACCCGCAGCGCCCCAGCTGGGGTGGCGAGCTCAGCAACGCCTTCCAGAACTTCCACCGCGCGCCCGAGCTGGTCATCGCGCCCGGCGTCGCCATCGGCCTCACGGTCATGGCACTCGTGCTCTTCGGCACGGCCCTGGCGGATTCGCTGGGGGTCAGCCGCAAACCCAAGGCCAAGCGCGCCGCGCGGTCCGTCGGCCGGGACGACACGACGGTCGTCCAGGGCGAAGCCGAAGCCGACCGTACGCCCGCGACCGCACTCCCCGCGGACACCCTGCTCCGCGTCGAGGACCTGTCGGTGCGGTACGTGGCCGAGGACGGAGCCGCCAAGGACGTGGTGCGGGGCGTGTCGCTGCACGTCGCGCGGGGAGAGGTGCTCGGCCTGGTCGGGGAGTCCGGCTCCGGGAAGTCCCAGACGTCCTTCGCGATCCTCGGACTCCTGCCACCCGACGCCTCCGTGTCCGCCCGGCACCTCTCCCTCGACGGGCGGTCCCTGATCGGGCTGCGCGAGGGCGAGTTGCAGAAGCTGCGCGGGCCGCAGATGGCCTACGTGCCGCAGGAGCCGATGTCCAACCTGGACCCGTCCTTCACCGTCGGCGCCCAGCTGACGAAGCCGATGCGGCGCAAGCTCAACCTCTCCAAGAAGGCCGCGCACGAGCGGGCCCTGCACCTGCTCGAACGCGTCGGCATTCCCGATCCCGCCCGCACGCTCGCCGCCTACCCCCATCAGCTCAGCGGCGGAATGGCACAGCGGGTGCTCATCGCGGGCGCCGTCTCCTGCGATCCCGAGCTGCTCATCGCGGACGAGCCGACCACCGCCCTCGACGTCACGGTCCAGGTGGAGGTGCTCGAACTCCTCCGCGACCTGCAACGCGAGCGCAACATGGGCCTCATCCTCGTCACCCACAACCTGGGTGTGGTCGCCGACCTCTGCGACCGGGTCGCGGTGATGCGGGACGGCCTCGTCGTCGAGCAGCAACCCGTCGCCGAACTCTTCGCCAACCCGCAGCACGAGTACACCCGCATGCTCTTGGACGCGACCCTGGAGGACGCCCCTCCCCGCCGGTCGCGCGACGACCTTCAGGAGGTGCAGTCATGAGCACCCGCAACGATTCCGACGCCCCACTGCTCGACGTCCGCGACGTCAACGTCGTCTATCGCGGGGCCCGGTGGCGCAGTCCGTCCTTCCACGCGCTGCACGACGTCTCGATG
This sequence comes from Micromonospora sp. NPDC049060, assembly GCF_040649055.1. NCBI lineage: Bacteria > Bacillati > Actinomycetota > Actinomycetes > Micromonosporales > Micromonosporaceae > Micromonospora > Micromonospora sp. NPDC049060. The sequence goes on along the minus strand of NZ_JBEZEV010000005.1, from coordinate 78,240 downwards.
CAGATCCGGGCGGGAGAGACGGTCGGCCTGGTCGGCGAGTCCGGCTCGGGAAAGACGACCCTGGGCCGCGCGCTCCTGGGGCTCGCCCCGATCAGCGCCGGCACTGTCACGTTCGACGGCGCCGACATCACCCACGCGAACCGGCGCGCCCGCCGGGCCCTGAGCCGGGACATCCAGGTCGTCTTCCAGGACCCGTACTCGTCGCTCAACCCGGCGATGTCCGTGGAGAGCATCCTCGCCGAGCCGCTCAGGGCGCAGGGGGTGCCCGGGGCCGAAGCCTCCGCGCGGATCGGTCAGCTGCTGGGCCAGATCGGCCTGGAAGCCGACGCCGGGCGCCGGTACCCGCGCGAGTTCTCCGGCGGGCAACGGCAGCGCATCGCCATCGCCCGCGCCCTCGCGCTGAAGCCCCGACTCATCGTCTGCGACGAACCGGTCAGCGCCCTCGACCTCTCCACCCAGGCACGCATCCTCGACCTGCTCATCGACATCCAGGAGCAGACCGGCGTCGCGTACCTCTTCATCTCCCACGACCTGTCGGTGGTCCGCTACATCTGCCACCGGGTCGCGGTCATGCTCAAGGGCCGCATCGTGGAGACCGGTGACGGTGACACCGTCACGTCACGACCGCGCCATGCGTACACGAACCGGCTGCTCATGGCGTCGCCCATCCCCGACCCGGCGCGGCAGGCGGAACGACGCCGCCAGTACGCCGCGCTCTCCTCCTGACCCCTCCAACCGCAACCGACCGAAGGAAGTACCCGTGCAGTTCGGCTTCAGCTCCTACTCCTTCTACCAGCACCTGCGCACCAACCGGATGAGCCTCCTCGAGGTCATCGACTGGATCGGCGCCAGCGACGCCACCCACATGGAGATCGCGACGGTGTCGCTCTCCCCGGAGATCTCCAACGACACCTCCACCCTCGACCAGGACCCCGGGTTCGTCCAGGAGATCAAGACCCGCGCGGCGGACCAGGGCGTCACCCTGTCCAACCTCGTCGTCCCGGCCGACCTTCTCGGCGCGGACGCGGAGAAGAGCATGCAGCGGGTCAAGCGGCACATCGAGGTGGCGGCCGCGCTGGACATCAAGCTCTTCCGCCACGATGTCGCCAAGTGGGCCCACCGGGCGAAGGACATCGCCGAGTTCGAGGCGCTGCTGCCCCGGATGGTGGAGGCGTGCAAGGAGATCGCCCAGTACGCCGCCCCGTACGGCATCACCACCAGCGTGGAGAACCACGGGCTGCTGATGAACGGCGGTGAGCGCGTACGCCGGCTCATCCACCTCGTCGACGAGCCGAACTTCAAGACGACCCTCGACGTCGGCAACTTCATGTCGGTCGACGACAACCCGGTGGTGTCGGTCGCCGAGAACGCCCCGTACGCCAGCATCGTGCACCTGAAGGACTTCTACGTCCGCTCGCAGTACCCCGGCGAGGGCTGGCACCACACCCCCGGCGGCAACTACCTGCTCGGCTCCATCGTCGGCTACGGCGACCTCGACATGCGCAGGATCGTGCGAGGCATCGTCGACGCCGGCTACGACGGCTTCGTGTCCATCGAGTTCGAGGGCATCGAGGAGTGCCTGATGGCCAACCCGATCGGTCTGGCCAACGCGAAGCGGCTCTTCGCCGAGGCGGAGGCGGCGAAGTGAGCCGGCTCGGCGTGGGCGTGATCGGCGTCGGGAGCATCGCGGAGATGCACCTGGGCGCGTACGCCGCCAACCCGGACGTCCACCTCGTCGGGGTGTTCGACGTCAACCAGGAACGGAGCGCGCAGAAGGCCGAGACCTTCGGCGTGACCCGCGTGCACCCGACGCTCGACAGCCTGCTCGCCGACCCCGAGATCGACGCGGTGAGCATCTGCACGTGGAACGACAGCCACGCGGAGATCGCCACGGCGGCGCTCGACGCCGGCAAGCACGTGCTGGTGGAGAAGCCGTTGAGCCGTACGGCCGGCGAGGCCGAGGCGCTCGTCGAGGCCGTCGAGCGCAGCGGCAGGCACCTGGAGGTCGGCTTCGTCCGGCGCTTCGGCGCGAACGCCAAGGTCCTCAAGTCGTTCGTCGACGCCGGGCTGCTGGGCGACGTCTACCACGCGCGCGCGACGAACATCCGACGGCTCGGCAACCCCGGTGGCTGGTTCGCGGACCACAAGCGGTCCGGCGGGGGACCGCTCATCGACATCGGCGTGCACGTGCTGGACCTCTGCTGGTACTTCATGGGCACCCCGAAGGCCGTCACGGTCAGCGCGGTCACCCACACCCGGCTGGGCAACCGGGCCAACGTCACGTCGCTGTCGCGGTACAAGGTCGCGGACTACGACCCGACCCAGAGCGACGTCGAGGACTTCGCCACGGCCCTCATCCGGTTCGACAACGGGGCGTCCCTGACGTTGGAGACCAGCTACTCCCTGCACGCCCTCGAGGACCGCCTCGAAGTGGCGGTCTTCGGCGAGCGCGGTGGCGCGGAACTCGAACCGAAGCTCCGGATCGCCACCGAGATGCACGACACCGTCCTCAACGTGGGCCCCCAGATCGACCACCTCAGCTTCGACTTCGCCGAGGGGTTCGCCAACGAGATCGCGCACTTCGTCTCGCTGTGCCTGGGAGAGGCCGAGCAGGTGGCCCCCGTCTCCCACGGCACGGAGGTCATGCGCATGCTCGACGGGATCTACGAGTCGGCGCGGGCCGGCCACGAGATCAGGCTTTCCTGACGTGGTCCACGACGGGGGGTCCGTGCGGGTGGGGGTCGTGGGGTGCGGAAACGTCAGTTCCCGCTATCTGGCCAACCTCGCCGGGGACCCGGCGGTCACCGTCGTCGCCTGCGCCGACGCCGACCCGGCGCGCGCGCGGGCGCTCGGCGCTGCCCACGCGGTGCCGGAGGTGCACCCGGTCGACGCCCTGTTGACCCATCCGGACGTCGACCTGGTCCTCAACCTGACCCCACCCAGGGCGCACGCCGAGGTGACCCTGCGCGCCCTGAAGCACGGCAAGCACGTCTACACGGAGAAGCCCCTGGCGACCACCATGGCCGACGGGCACCGCATCGTCGAGGCCGCCCGGGCGCGGTCGTTGCAGGTCGGCACCGCGCCGGACACCTTCCTGGGCGTCGGGGCGCAGACCTGCGCGGCGCTGATCGCCGACGGCGCGATCGGCACCCCGACCTCGGTGAACGCCGCCATGATGAACGCCGGGCCGGAACGGTTCCACCCCGAGCCGGAGTTCCTCTACCAGGAGGGCGCCGGACCCCTGTTCGACATCGGTCCGTACTACCTCACGGTGCTGACCGAACTCATGGGTTCCGTCGTGCGGGTGGGGGCGCTGGGCGCGACCGCGCGTACCGAACGCGTCGTGTTGGCCGGACCCCGCGCGGGGTCGACCTTCAGCGTGCAGACACCCACCCACATCAACAGCGTCCTGGAGTTCGCCAGCGGGGCCATGGGCATGCTGGTGACGAGCTTCGACGTCGTGGCGACGCGTACGCCGCACCTTGAGATCCACGGCACCGAGGGCACGATCGTCGCGGCGCAGGCCAACTCGTGGGGCGGCCCCGTGCTGCTCAGGGCAGCGGGCGGCACCGACTTCGTCGAGGTGCTCCCCGGCCCGCGCGACTCCGACGGATTCATGGGGATGGGCCTGGTCGAGATGGCCAGGGCCATCCTGGCGGGGCGGCCCGCGCTGGCCGCGGCGACCCGGGGGCTCCACGTCCTCGAGGTGCTCACGGCCATCGCCGGCGCCGCCCGCTCCGGCGGAGGCTTCACGACGATCAGTTCGAGGCTGGAGACCCCCGGTCGACGTGACACGGGTGTCGTCGGGTGAGGGCCGGCCGAGCGCAGGCAACCGCCGCCGGAGACGCCGGCCCGTCGTGGGCGGGCGTCTCCGGGCGTACGAAATGAGGCAGGCCCGGTACGGGCGGACGGCGACCCAGATAGCGCCGATCATGCAGTCGTGGTGCCCCGCAAAAGTGGTAGACACCCCCATTCCGCCCACCACAACTGCATGATCGACCCGGTGGGGGCGGGTGGTGGAGGCAGGCATGGCGGGGGCAGCGTCGGGGAACCGTGTCCGTATGAGGATGAGCAGTGTTCCGGCCGTGGCGGCCTCCAGTGAGGGGGCGGGGCCGGACGGGGTGCGGGAACCGGCCGGCGAGGTGCACGCCTGGCTGCCGGGGCAGAACCAGACCGTCTGCGGGCTCCCGCTCAGCCGGACCCGGCTGCGCCGCTTCCCGCACGTGCGGTTCGAGTACGCCTCGACGGACGTGCTCACCGAGGCGGACCCCGTCGGCCGGATCTGCCCGCGCTGCCTCGCCGCCTCGCAGGGCCGCCGCCGGGGCGGGCAGAAGAACTGGGTACGCCACTCGCCCCGCCCCTGACGGGCGCGCCGCTCGCCGTACTCCCGAACGGTGGCCGTGACCGGCGATTGAGCCGGGGCTGACCGGGTACGGGGCGGGCATGCGGATCGTGGTGGTGGGGGCGACCGGCAACGCGGGCACCGCCCTGTTGCGCCGGCTGCGGCGGGAACGCGGAGTGGAACTCGCCGGGGTGGCCCGCCGGCTGCCCGGGCCGGACTGCGGCGAGCCGTACGACCAGGTGGAGTGGCACTCCTGCGACGTCGGCCTGCCCGGCGCTGCCGACCAGCTCGCCGAGGTCTTCGCCGGCGCCGACGCGGTGGTGCACCTGGCCTGGCAGATCCAGCCCAGCCACGACCAGCGCGTGCTGCACCGGACCAACGTGGGCGGCAGCGCGGCAGTGATCGACGCCGTGGTCCGCGCCGGCGTGCCGGCCCTGGTGTACGCGTCGTCGGTCGGCGTCTACGCGTCCGGCCCGAAGGACCACCCGATCTCCGAGCGCTGGCCGGCGACCGGGGTGCCCGGCTCGTCGTACAGCCGGGACAAGGCCGAGGTGGAGGCGCTGCTCGACCGGGCCGAGCGGGAGCACCCGGAGCTGCGGGTGGTGCGGCTGCGGCCCGGCCTGAACTTCCAGCGGGCGGCGGCCACCGAGATCACCCGCTACTTCCTCGGCCCGCTCGCGCCCGTCCGGCTGCTGCGCTTCGGCCGGATCCCGCTGGTGCCGACGAACCCGCGGCTGCGGATGCAGGCGGTGCACACCGACGACGTCGCCGACGCGTACGCCCGGGCGGTCCTGGGTGACGCGCGCGGCGCGTTCAACGTCGCCGCGGACCCGGTGCTGACCCCGGAGCTGGTGGCCCGGCACTTCCACGGCTGGACGGTGCCCGTCGCCGCCCCGGTGCTGCGCGTCGCCGCCGCCCTGACCTGGCGGGCGCGGCTGCAACCGATCGACGCCGGCTGGGTGGAGCTGGCGCTGCACGCGCCGCTGATGTCGAGCGAGCGCGCCGAGACGGAGCTGGGCTGGCATCCGCGACACGACGCGCTCAGCGCGCTGAAGGAACTCTTCGCCGGCATGGCCGACCGGGCGCACACCGCCAGCCCGCCGATGTCGGCGGCGCGCCACCTCCCGGGCCGCCCCACCGCCCTGCTCCGCGGTCGCGCCGCCGGCCACGGCAACCCCTACTGACACGTCCACCCGCCGGAGGCGGGGGTCAGAAGTCGGCGAAGACGTACGGGTTCTGGCGGGGGAAGAGGCGGCGCAGTTCCGCCGCCGCGTCCGTCGACACGTCGCCCAGCCCCCGCAGGCCCACCTCGACCGGGTCCAGGACCCCGTACGCCAGGGCGGAGAGGCCGGCGGCCGTCAGCGTGGCGGTCGGCGGCGCGGTGGCGGCGGCCCCGGTGACCAGCTCCAGCGCGCCGGTCGTGCCGTCCAGCAGGTACGACCCGGCCAGCCACCGGTCGCCGGTCAGCTCCACCCGCACCCGGCCCGCCCCGACGGGCAGCCCGGCCAGCGCGTCGATCGACAGCAGCCGGGCCATGGGCGCGGAGTAACCCGGTCGGGCCACCCGCGCCTCGACGTGCACGGCCAGGTCGGTCAGCCACAGCTCCGGCACCTCGTCGACGGGCACCTGCACGGTTACCCGTTCCACCTGGTCGACGTGGCGGCCGAAGAACTGCAACATGAGTGCCCGGGCGACCGGGTCAGCGGCGAGCAGGTCGCCGGCGGCGAGCGTGCCGCCGTGGTCGTCGATGCGGTAGAGCACCGCGCCGGTGACCGTACCGCCCGTGCGGGCCGTCAGCAGCCAGTGCTCGTCGCGGTCGCGCAACCCCACGTCCCGGTAGCCGGGGAAGATCGCGAAGCCGTGCCGCTCGTTCAGGCACCGCTCGGTGAACGCGCGCCAGTCCCGGTAGCCCTCGCCGATCCGCTCCCAGCCGACCTCGCCGGGCAGGTCGGCGCCGAGCAGCTCGCCCAGGTCGGCCGGCGAGAACGTGACCGTACGCGGCTTCGGTAGCCCCACGTAGCCGAACCGGGCGTAGAACGACGGCCGGAACGGGTAGAGCGCGCTCAGCTGGTGCCCCTCGTCGCGCATCTCGTCGAGGAGCTGGTGCATCAGCGTGCGTACGTGCCCCTGCCGACGGGCCAGCGGATGGCTCGCCACCCCGGCGACGCCGGCCATCGGCAGCACCTCGCCGCGCAGGTTCTGCCGCATCGGGATGGCCGAGGCGGCGGCCAGCGTGGTGCCGCCCTCCTCGACGACCAGCGTCCGGTTGCCCTTGTTGTAGGGCAGATAGCCGCGGAACTCCTCCGCCCGGGCCGCGCTGCGCGGCGACGCCTCGAAGGCGTACGCGCCGAGCGCGAAGCTGGTGGACAGTCTCTCTTCGGCGTTCACCCGGCGGACGGTCATCCGCCCATCCCATCCCGGCCCGGCGGTCGCCGCAACCGCAATCGTCGGTGTGACGGCGACGCCCGGTCAGCCGATCGGCAGGTGTCGAAGGTGCCGGCGGCGGCGCAGCCGGACGCTGAAGACGGCCGCCACGGCGCCGATCAGCAGCGCGGTGACGGCCAGCCCGTGCAGCGAACCCCGCGCCAGGTAGCCGGAGTCGGCGTGGTCCACGGCCCAGGTGGCGATCTCCCGGCTGGACCAGAACGGGGTCAGCTTCGCGCCGGTGCCGGCCGGGTCGATAAGCATCTGCACCGCCACGATGGTGAGCAGCAGCAGCGTCCCCTCCAGCTCGCGGGGGAGCAGCGCGCCGATCAGCATCCCGAACGGCGCGGCCACCCCCACGCAGCAGAGCAGCGCCACCGCCACCCCGCCGTGCCGCAGCTCGGGCGCGTCCACGACGGTGAGCACGAAGAACGGCACGGACAGGATGAGCCCGGCCGCCCACAAACCGAGCAGCCGGCCGAGGTAGAGGTCGTGCGGGCGGTAGCCGGCCAGCCGCAGCCGGGGCTCCAGCTCGCGGGCCGCGCCCGTGGCGAAGAGGGCGGCGGTGCTGACGGCCCAGCTGATGCCGAGCAGCAGCGAGCGTACGGACTGCCCGACGTGCGAGTCCCGCCGGATCAGCCAGAACGCCAGCGGCATCAACAGCAGCAGCAGGAGCACGCCCCGACGGCGCAGCAGCTCCCGCAGGGTCATCTCGGCGACGGTGACGAGGCGGTTCACGCACGCCCTCCCTGGGTGGCCGGGGTCAGGTCGAGCACCAGGTCGACCCGGTCGAGCTGGTTGAGCAGGTGGGTCACCACGACGATCGCCCGGCCCTCGTCGCGCAGCCGGGCGAGCTGGTCCCAGAAGTTGACGTACGTGCCCTGGTCGAAGCCCTGGTAGGGCTCGTCGAGCAGCAGCACGTCCGGCTCGCTGAGGGTGGACATGGTCAGGTTCAGCTTCTGCCGGGTGCCGCCGGAGAGGTTGCGGGCGAGGACGTCGCCGTCGGCCTCCCAGCCGAGGTGGCGGGCCGCCGCCTGACCGGCGCGGCGGGCCGGTCCCCGGGCCACGCCCCGGCCGGCGCCGACCAGCACGAAGTGCTCGTCGGGCAGCAGGAAGTCGGCCGTGCCGCCCTGCTGGGGGCAGTAGCCGACCCGGCCGGAGACGGTCACGTCCCCGGCGTCGGGGGAGACCAGCCCGGCGCAGACGCGCAGGAAGGTGCTCTTGCCGCAGCCGTTCGCCCCGATCACGGCGGCGATCTGGCCGGCCCGGACGGTCAGGGACGCGTCGCGCAGGACGGTGCGTCGCCCGTACCGCTTGGTGATGCCCCGGGCGTGCAGCCGGACCGGTCCGGGACGCGCGGCGGGCGAGGTGCCGATGGTCTCGACGATCGCCGCGGCGTAGTCCTGCGGCCGGCCGAAGACGGCCCACGGGTCGCCCCCGCTGTCGCGTAGGTGCGTGGCCGCCTCGGCGACCACGTGCCGGGCGGCGTCCGCCCGGACCCGGCGCCGGTCCAACTCGGCCGCGAACGCCCGCAGCCACTCGTCGGCGTTCATCCGTCGACCCCCTTCGTGACGAGGCCGGTCACCGGGGCGACGAACGCGAGCCAGGCGCTGCCGCCCTGGCGCAGGGTCGCCCGCCCGCTGTCGGTGATCCGGTAGTACTTGCGGGCCGGACCGGACGCGCCCTCCCGCCACTCGGCGGTGACCAGGCCGGTGCGTTGCAGGCGCAGCAGCACCGGATAGAGCGTGCCGCCCTGGATCGGCCCGATGCCGGCGGCCTCCATCGCCTGGGCGAGCTGGTAGCCGTAGGACTCGCCCTCGCGCAGCAGGGCCAGGACGCAGAGGTCGAGCACCCCGCGCAGCCACTGCCCGCGCCGGTCGGAATCCACCCGAGGAACATAGCGGCACTACCTAGATGGCACAACTACCTAGCTGACGGCGACTGCCCGCGACAGGAGCCGGGACGCGCTCAGCCGGCGACGACGTCCGAGACCACGACGGTCACGTTGTCCGGCGCGCCGGCCTGGTGGGCGAGCTTGACGAGCTGCTCGCCGCAGTGGTGGCGGTCGCCGTACGTGATCAGCGTCGCGGCGATCGTGCCGTCCTCGACGTAGTCGGAGAGCCCGTCGCTGCACAGCAGCAGCCGGTCGCCGGCGACCACCGTGAGCACCCCGACCGCCGGGGGAGTGTCCGAGCCCTGCACCGCCCGGGTCACCAGGGACCGCTGCGGGTGGTGCCGTGCCTGCTCGGGCGAGAGCGCCCCCTGGTCCACCAGCGCCTGGACGAAGGTGTCGTCGCGGGTGAGCTGGGTCAGCTCCCCGTTGCGCAGCAGGTAGCAGCGGGAGTCACCCACCTGGGCCAGCACCAGCGCGTCCCCGGCGAGCAGGGCGGCGGTCAGCGTCGTACCCATGCCGTCGCGCGCCGGGTCGACGGTGATGGCGGCGTGGATGCGCCGGTTGGCGGTGCTCACCACGGCGCGCAGCGCCGCGGCCGCCTCGTCGGGGGCGGTCGGCGGGCTCAGCTCGTCCAGGATGCGGATGACGATCTCGCTCGCCACCTCGCCCGCGGGCAGGCCGCCCATGCCGTCCGCGACCGCGACGAGGCGGTCACCGGCGAGGGCGGAGTCCTCGTTGTTGGTGCGAACCAGGCCGATGTCGTTGAGGATGGCCGAGCGGAGGATCAGCGTCATGGGGTCAAGCTTGCCAAGAACACCCTCCCGCCGTCTCTACGCACTACTGCGTAGGGTTGGGGAATGATGCCGGTGTCGATGGTCGGACGCGCCGGCGAGCTGCTTGAGCTCGACCGGGTGTGGTCCACCGTGGTCGCCGGCCGACGGTCCGCGCCGACCGTCGCGGTGATCACCGGAGCCGCCGGGGTGGGCAAGTCCCTGCTGGTCTCGGCCGCCCTCGACGCGTTCGCCCCCCGACCGGCGGTGGTGCTCTCCGGCGCCGCCCGCGTGCACAGCCCCGCCCCGTACGACTGGCTGGCCGCCGTTCTCACGGGCCGGGACACGAGCCGGCTCGACCTGCCGCCGGACGCGCTGGCCTGGCTCGCCCAGCAGCCGACCGCGCCGCGCGAGCGCTACGCGCCGGGCACCCTGCTCCGCCTCGCGGTGCGGGTCGTCCGGCTGCTCGTCGGCGCCGGCCCGGCCGTGGTGGTGGTGGAGGACCTGCACGCCCTCGACCCGGCCAGCCTCAACCTGGTCGGCGAGCTGGCGACTGCCGCCGACCTGCCGGCGTTGCTGGTGGTGGCGAGCCGGCCCGCCGAGGACGCCGTCGCGCCGGACCTCGCGGTCCGCGCCCTGGCCCGGCTCTGCGGCGTCCGGGGCGCCGTCCGCCAACACCTCGGACCGCTGCTCCCGGCCGAGGTCGCCGAGGTGCTGACCCAGGTGTACGCGGACCCGCGCCCGTCCGGCCGGCTGGTGCGCGCCGTCTGGCAGCGCACCGGCGGCAACCCGTACGCGCTGACCGAGCTGCTCGCCGCCCACGCCGGCCGGGGGCCCGAGGCGCTGCTCCGCCCGCCGCCCGCCCCGCGCCCGCCGAGGATGGCGTCGCAGCGGCCGGTGGATCCGGTGGACGCCGAGCTGACCGGGCGGGAGACCGAGGTGCTGGGCTGCCTGGTCGCCGGGATGTCCAACAAGCAGGCGGCGCGGGCCCTCGGCATCTCGGTGCGGACGGTCACCGTGCACGTGTCCAACCTGCTGCGCAAGACCGGCTCGGCGTCGCGTACGGAGGCGGCGATCTGGGCGGTGCAGCGGCGGCTACCGGTGCCCACCCCCGTCGACGGCTGACCCCACGACACCTGGTGCTCACCTCCGGGGGTAGCGGAGCAGGAGGCTGGCGGCGACCTCCTCGTCGCCGACGGCGGCGTACACGTGCGGCACGTCCGAGGTCCAGCGCAGGTGCCCGCCGGCGGCGGCGGTCAGCGGCGCGTCGACCGGGCCCGCGCGCAGCACGCCCGCGAAGACGGTGACGTGCTCGGTGACCCCCTTCTGGTGCGCGGGGGAGAGCTGCTCGGGACCGGGCGCGACCAGCATCCGGTACAGCTCGTAGGTGGCGTCGGCGTCCTCGAAGACCTCCAGCAGGATGGCGCTGACCGCGGCGCCGCGGACGACCGGCCCGGCTGCCGGGCCGGAGAGCACGGCCGTCAGCGGTACGCCGAGCTGCGCGGTGATCGCGTAGAGCGTCTCCAGGGTCGGGTTGCGGGTGCCGTTCTCCAGGCCGGAGAGGGTCGCCTTCCCCACCCCGGCGAGCCGGGCGAGGGCGGACAGCGACATCCCGCGTTCCTCGCGCAGGGCGCGTACCCGGCGACCGACGGCCTCGGCGCCCGGATCGGGGGCCGATCGGTGGACTGGTGACGTCTGCGGCACCCCGCTATGGTGCTACAGGCTCTTGTTCCGTAAACGGAACGGTCGGGGGAGGCGGGATGGCGGGACGGTCGCAACCGGTGCTGGCGGGTGTGGTGACCGCCCTGGTCGGGTTCGCCAGCTCGTTCACGGTGGTGCTGGCCGGCCTGCGGGCCGTCGGCGCCTCGGACGCACAGGCCGCCTCGGGGCTGCTGGCGGTGTGCGTGGCCTCCGGGATCTCCGCCGTGTGGCTGGGCCTGCGGCACCGGATCCCGATGAGCGTCGCGTGGTCCACCCCGGGCGCGGCGCTGCTGGTCGCCACGGGCACGGTGCCCGGCGGCTGGCCCGTCGCCGTCGGGGCGTTCCTCGTCTCGGGCGCGCTGATCGTGGCCGCCGGGCTGTTCCCCGCCCTCGGGCGGGCCGTCGCGGCGATCCCCCGGCCGATCGCGGGCGCGATGCTCGCCGGGGTCCTGCTGCCGCTCTGCACCGCCCCCGTCCGCGCGCTGGTCGAGGTGCCCCGGCTGGCCGTCCCCGTGGTGCTGGCCTGGCTGCTGCTGCACCGGTTCGCCCGCCGGTGGGCGGTGCCGGGCGCGCTGGTCGTCGCGGTGGCGGCGATCGCGCTGACCACCCCGGTCTCCGGGCTCGGTGGCGCGCGGCTGCTGCCCGCGGTCGAGTTGACCGCGCCAGCCTGGAACGTCTCCGCCATGGTGGGCCTCGCGTTGCCGCTCTTCCTGGTCACCATGGCCGCGCAGAACGTACCGGGGATGGCGGTGCTGGTCGGCTACGGCTACCGGCCGCCCTTCGGCGCCGCGCTGCGCGCCACGGGACTGACCACCGTGCTCGCCGCGCCCGCCGGCGGGCACGCGGTCAACCTCGCCGCGATCACTGCCGCCCTGGCCGCCGGCCCGGACGCCCACCCCGACCCGGACCGCCGCTGGATCGCCTCGGTCACCGCCGGGACCGGGCTGGCCCTGCTGGGGCTGGGCGCCGGTGCGGCCACCGCGCTGGTCGCGCTCGCCCCGCCGGTACTGATCGAGGCGGTCGCGGGGCTGGCGCTGCTCGGCGCGCTGGCCACCGCGCTCACCTCGGCGCTGGCGGAACCGGCGGACCGGGAGGCCGCCGTGGTCACCTTCGTGGTCACCGCCTCCGGGGTGACCCTGCTCGGCGTGGGCGGCGCGTTCTGGGGCCTGGTCGCGGGCGGGGTGATGCTCCTGCTCTTCCGCCACCGCTCCGGCGGGCCGACCGCGCCGGAGCCGCCGCCCGCACCCGCCGCGACGGCGTCGCGGAGCCCGGCGGTGGAACCCGTCACGACCGGGGCGCCGGGGCCGGCGGTGGAGACCGTAACGACCGGGGCGCCGGGGCCAGCGGTGGAGCCTGTCACGAGCGGGTTGGCGGGGCCGACCGAGACCGGGCGGGTGGGTGTCACTCCTCGGGCGGCAGGTCGCGGGCCGGGACGTCGAGGCGTACCTGGTCGTCGGTGACGGCGGCGATCTGCTCGGCGAGCACGTAGACCGCGCCGGTGCGGACCAGGTCGGTGGAGACCTTCAGGTAGCCGCTGTGCAGCAGCCGGGCGGCCAGGTCGGCCGGTACGTCCGGCTCCTCCACGGCCGTCGACTCGATCAGCTCGTCCAGGCTGCTGCCGGGGTCGGCGGTCGGCGCCTGCACTGTCACCGCGTTGGGATCACCCCGCTGGACCAGGTCGACGGTGCCGAACTCGGTGCCGTCGACGTCGATCACCCGCATGCCCGTGGTGACCCGGGAAACTGTCGCCTGCCGCTCGGTGCCCTGCTGCTCCATCCCGGGGCGGTTCCCGGCCCCCGCTCCGGCTAAACCACCGTCGAGATCTTGGACAGTTGTCGCTCGGGCTGAACGCCAACTGTCCAAGATCTCGGGCGGGGTCCCTCACCAGGCGGGCGGGGTTCCTCACCAGGCGGTTGGGGGGCGGGGGGAGAGTTCGCGCCACGTGTCGGTGCCCTGGAGCAGCGCCCGGACCGTCTCCTCGGCCTCCTCGGCGGTGCCGTACTCGTAGAACCGGGAGACGCCCTCGGAGCCGCCGGCGCGCTGCTCGACGTGCCACCGGTCGGCGTCCACCCGGAGGAAGACGTCGCGCCGGGCCAGTCGGCCCCATTTCCCGTTCCACCAGTGCTTCCGCTGCTCCATGGCGGGACTCTATCGAACAGGCGTACGAAAATGTGTGGCCCCTGCGGGATTCCCGCAGGGGCCGATGTGCGTGCGCCGGGTTCAGCGCCCGGTGGGCGGTTCCTCCCGGCGGCCGAGCACGTCGTCGAGCGCGCCGCGCCGCTGCCCGGGGGTGGTGTGGCCGGCGGCGACCAGGGCGTCGCGGATCTCGGTGAGCAGCCGGACCTCCTCGCTCGGCGCCTTCGGCGGCGGCTCCTCGCCCCGCTTGCGCCGCTCGGCCAGCTTGTTCATCGGGTAGACGACCAGGAAGTAGAGCGCCGCCGCGGTGAGCAGGAACGTGATCAGCGCGTTGACGAACATGATCCAGTCGAAGGCGATGCCGCGGAACGTCGGCGCGGTGCCGGCCAGGCCCTTGTCGCTGCCGGTGATGAGCAGCACGAAGACCCGGATCAGCGGTTCCAGGAACGACTTGGTGAGCTGGGTGACCACGCCCGTGAACGCGGCGCCGATGACGACACCGACCGCCAGGTCGACGACGTTGCCGCGCATGATGAAGTCTTTGAAGCCCTTGAGCATCCGTACTCCCGAGGTGTCCGGTCTTCCGTCCGGCACAACCTATGCCCCGGGCGAGGGCTCCAGAAAAGCGCCGGCCTCGATCGCCGCGCGGCCCGGGTCGCCGGCCCGGATCGCCTCGACCAGCCGGGAGTGGTCGACGTAGCGGTCCGGCTCCAGCGCGCCGCCCATCGACTGGGCGATCGTGCTGTGCAGCGCGGCCCCGACCGAGGCGTACAGCTCGGCGAGCATGCCGTTGTGCGCCGCCGCGACCACGGCGGTGTGCAGCGCCGCGTCGGCCGCCACGAACTCGTCGAACCGGCCGTCGCGCCAGGCCGCCTCGCGGGCGGCGAGCGCGCCGTCCAGGGCCGCCAGGTCCTCGGTCGTACGCCGCAGCGCGGCGAGCCGGGCGGCCTCCACCTCGAAGGCGCGGCGCACCTCGACGACCTCGGCCATCCGGTCGGCGGTGAGCCGGCGGGCCACCACCGGGGCCAGCTCGTCGGTCGACACCACGTACGTCCCGGAGCCCTGCCGGCACTCCAGCACCCCGGCGTGCACCAGCGCCCGCACCGCCTCGCGGACCGTGTTGCGGCCCACGCCGAGCGCCGCGACCAGCTGCGGCTCGGTGGGGATCCGCCCGCCGACCGGCCATTCGCCGCCGAGGATCCGCTCCCTGAGCTGGGCGATGGTCTGCCGTACCCGGTGGCCCCTGGGCGGCGCGGCGGCGGAATCAACCGACGGTGGCACTGGTTACAACACCTGCCTGAAATTCATCCCATGATTGTAGGTTCGGACACATGACCCCGCCAACCACCGCCGCCGTCGACGCCGGAACCCCACCGCGTTCCGTGCCGGAGACGATCGCCGGGCCGGACGACGTGCCCGCACCGGCGGATGCGACGGCTCCTGCCGCCGGTACCGTCGGCGCCACCCCCAAGCCCGCCGGACCGGTCGCCGGTGGCCTGCTCGTGCTCGTCGGCATGCTGCTCGTGGCGCTCAACCTGCGGGCCGCGATCACCAGCCTCGGCGCCCTGCTCGACGAGGTACGCGGCGGCCTGGCCCTCTCCGGGGCGCTGGCCGGGGTCGTGACCACCCTGCCCGCGGTGGCCTTCGCCGTCTTCGGGTCGCTCACCCCCCGGCTGGTCCGCCGGAACTCCCCGGCCCGGGTGCTGGTGGTGGCGATGCTGATCCTCGCCGCCGGGCAGCTCGTCCGGGTCGGCACCGACTCCGCGCTGGTCTTCATCGCCGGCAGCGCCCTCGCGCTGGCCGGGATCGCGGTGGCGAACGTCCTGCTCCCGCTGCTGGTCAAGCAGTACTTCCCGCACCGCATCGGACTGGTCACCGGGGCGTACTCGATGACGCTGACGGTGGGCGCGACGGTGGCCGCCGCGGCGGCGGTGCCGGTGGCGCACCTCTTCGGTACCTGGCGGGCCGGGCTCGCCGTATGGGCCGGGCTGGCCCTGGTGGCCGTACTCCCGTGGGTGCCGCTGGCGCTGCGGGCGCGCGCGGCCCGACGGGCGGCGACCCCGGCGGCGGTGGCGCCCCGTGCCCGCCGGATCCGGCCGGGGCGGACCCGGCTCGGCTGGGCGATGGCGGTCTACTTCGGGACGCAGTCGCTGGGCGCCTACGCGATCATGGGTTGGCTGGCCCAGCTCTTCCGCGACGCCGGCTACCGGCCGCAGGACGCCGGCCTGCTGCTCGCCGGGGTGACGGCGCTGGGCGTGCCGATCGCCCTGCTGATGCCGACCCTGGCCGGGCGGCTGCGCACCCTGCACCCGCTGGTGCTGACGCTCTCCGCCGCGATGGCCCTCGCCTACGTCGGGATGGCCGTCGCGCCGCACGACGGGGCGCTGCTCTGGGTGGTGCTGCTCGCGATCGGGCAGAGCGCCTTCCCGATGATCCTGGCCACCATCGGGCTGCGGGCCCGGACGACCGAGGGGACGGTGGCGCTCTCCGCGTTCAGCCAGAGCGTCGGCTACCTCATCGCCGCGCTGGGGCCACTGCTGGTGGGCATCCTCTACGGGACGACCGGCGGGTGGACCGTCCCGATCGGGTTTCTGCTGGCGGCGCTCGCCGTGCAGACCGGCGCGGGCATGGTGATCGCCCGTCCCCGACACATCGAGGACGAGGCGTGAGGAGGAACCGTCAGGAGGTGGCCGGCGTGGGATCGCCGGCCACGGCCTGGTCGACCGTCGGGTAGGTGTGCAGCACCTCGACGAGACCGCTCACCTCGAGGATGCGCAGCACGCCCCGCTGCGGAGCGGCCAGCCGTACCACGCCGCCCGCCTCGTCGCAGCTGTTCTTGGCCCGGACGAACACCGACAGCCCCGTGGAGTCGCAGAACGAGACGTTCGCCAGGTCGAAGACGAGCCGGCTGCGGCCCTTGTCGAGCAGGTCGGTGATCTGGTCCTGGAGCTGCGGTGCGGTCGCCATGTCCAGCTCGCCCGCGACCGATACGACGACCACGTCGCCGCGTTGTTCCGTGTGCACCGTCAAGGACATTCGCCAGACCTCCTGTTATCGGGGAAACGGTATCCCACGATCGGGGTGGTACGCAGAACGGGATGCGGTATCCGGGGGCCGTCCTCATTCGTTTGCCCTGCGACAAGTAGCGCTGCGACCCCCGGTGATAGAGTCCGCCGTCGAGGTCGAAGGGGGTTCACCATGGCGTTGAGCGCCGAGGAAAGCAGCCGGCTGGCCGGTCTGCTGACCGGTCATGCCGATCGGATCATGCAGCGCTGGACGGAGATCGTCGCCGGGTCCCTGCGCGGGCGGCTCAGCCAGGGCGAGCTGCGCCGGCAGCTGCAGGAGCTGCACTCTAGCATGATCACTGTCAGTGAACAGGGTGCCGTCGACCTCGACTCCGAGCGGGCCGCCGAGCTGCGCGCCGTGCTCTCGGAGCTGTCCCGGGGACGCGCCCGGCAGGGCTTCTCCGCCTCCGAGACGGCGATCAGCGTGTTCTCGCTCAAGGAGGTGCTGCTGGAGCGGATGGAGGCCGAGGGCGGCGCCCAGACGCTGCGCGACTACGTCGCCTTCTCCGGGCTGATCGACCAGATGGGTCTCTTCACCTTCGAGAGCTTCGTGCGCACCCGCGAGAGCCTCATCGCCGACCAGGCGGAGCAGCTGCTGGAGCTGTCCACCCCGGTGGTGAAGCTCTGGGAGGGCGTGGTCGCCGTGCCGCTGGTCGGCACCCTCGACTCGGCCCGGGCCCAGGTCGTGATGGAGCGGCTGCTCCAGACCCTGGTCGACACCGGTTCGCCCTACGCGATCATCGACATCACCGGCGTACCGGCGGTGGACACCCAGGTCGCCCAGCACATCCTCAAGACCGTGGTGGCCGCCCGGCTGATGGGCGCCGACTGCATCATCTCCGGCATCCGGCCGCAGATCGCCCAGACCATCGTGGCCCTCGGCATCGAGTTCGGCGACATCGCCACCAAGGCCAGCCTCGCCGACGCGCTGCGGCACGTGCTCCGGCTCACCGGGGTCGAGACCGGGCGCCGCCAGCGTCGGGAGGCCTGATGGAACGGGTGCCGATCCTCAAGATCGGCGACATCCTGCTGGTCTCCATCCAGGTCGACATGTCCGACCAGACGGCCGTCCAGCTCCAGGAGGACCTCGCGGAGCGGATCGTCGCCACCGGCTGCCACGGCGTGATCATCGACATCACCGCCCTGGACATCGTCGACTCCTTCGTCGGGCGGATGCTGTCGACCATCGCGTCGATCTCCAAGGTGCTCGACGCGGAGACGGTCGTGGTCGGGATGCGTCCCGCCGTCGCCATCACCCTGGTCGAGCTGGGCCTGTCGCTCAACGGCATCCGGACGGCGCTCAACGTCGAGCGGGGCATGGAGCTGATCGCGGCGGCCCACGCCGACGAGCGCGAGCTCGCGTTCGACGACGAACCGGACGCCGAGACGACGGCGTTGTCATGACCACCGGAGTCGACCTGGGCCAGCCGCAGGCGCAGGCGATCCGCAGCGACGAGGACGTGGTACGCGTCCGGCAGTTGGTGCGTACGGTGTCGGTGGCGGTCAAGCTCTCGCTCGTCGACCAGACCAAGGTCGTCACCGCGGCGAGCGAGCTGGCCCGCAACACCCTGGTGTACGGCGGCGGCGGCTCGGTCGAGGTGGCCATCGTGGACAACGGCCGGCGGCGGGGCGTGCGGATCGTCTTCGCCGACTCCGGCCCGGGCATCGCCGACCTCGACCTCGCGCTGACCGACGGCTACACCACCGGCGGCGGGCTCGGACTCGGGCTCAGCGGCGCCCGCCGGCTGGTCGACGAGTTCGACATCCAGACCGCCGCGGGTGAGGGAACCCGGATCACGGTCACCAAATGGGCCCGATGAACGACGACGTGGTCTCCGACCGCGGAGTCTGGTACCGGGTCGAGAGCGGCAGCGCGGCGAGCACGGCGCGTCGGGCCGCCGAACGGCTCGGCACCCAACTCGCCCTGAGCGACGCCCGCATCGCCGACCTGTCCATCGTCGCCGCCGAGCTGACCAGCAACCTGGTCAAGCACGCCGACGACGGTGTCGTGCTGCTGCGGCCGGTGCGGCGCGACGGGGAGGCCGGCGTGGAACTGGTCGCCCTCGACTCCGGGCCGGGAATGGCAGACCTCACCGCCTCCTTCGAGGACGGGCACTCCACCGTCGGGACGCTCGGCATCGGCCTCGGCGCGATCGTCCGGCAGGCGAGCTGGTTCGACTGCTACTCCCGGCCGCAGCGCGGCACCGTCCTCGCCGTCCAGGTCTGGCCGAAGCCCGACGGCGGGCACGAGCGGCCCTGGGCCGGCGCGCTCAGCCGGCCGATACCCGGGGAGTCGGTCTGCGGCGACGGGTACGCGTGGCGGATCGTCGAGGGCCGGCGCCAGGTGCTGGTCTGCGACGGCCTGGGACACGGCCCGCTCGCCTCCGCCGCCACCGACGCCGCGCTCGACGCGTTCCGCAAGGCGCCGGCGGGGCCCCCGTCGGCGGTCGTCGCGCACCTGCACCGCTCGATGTCGCACACCCGGGGCGCGGCGCTCGCCGTGGCCGAGCCGGACCCGTCGGCCGGGGTGCTGCGCTACTCGGGGCTGGGCAACATCTCCGCCGTCGTGATCGGCGGCGACGGCAAGCGGCGGGGCCTGGTCTCGCTGCCCGGCATCGCCGGGCACCAGCGACCCTCGGTCCGGGAGTACGACTACCCCTTCGACGGCGACGCCCTGCTGGTCATGCACAGTGACGGGGTGGTCGACCGCTGGCAGCTCGCCGACTATCCCGGTCTCGCCGACCGGTCGCCCCTGGTGGTGGCCGCGACGGTGCTGCGTGACGCCGGCACGCGCCGCGACGACGCCTGCGTCCTGGCCGCCCGGGCCTGGTCGTGACCGGGTCCGCCGGGGCGCCGCTGCTGCAGATGGCGCTGCGGGTCGAACACGACATCTTCGTCGTCCGGCAGCGGGGCCGTGAGGTCGCCGCCGCGGTGGGCCTTGAGCACCAGGACCAGGTACGCATCGCCACGGCGCTCAGCGAGGTCGCCCGCGACCTGCTGCACTCGGTCGGCGGGGCGGAGGTGGCATTCGTCCTCGTCCACGACGCCGTCGACGGCAGGCGGCACCTGCGGGTGGACCTCGTCCCCGTGCGTCCGCTGCCCGACGGGCGGTACGAGCCGCAGTCCGGTGCCGTGGCGCGGTTGGTGGACAAGTTGGGCGTGGCGACACGCGAGGGGGATACGGTCGTGAGGATGTCCCGACGTGTCCCGGTCACCGCAGAGGTGCTGACCCCCGAGCGTCTCGCCGAGCTGCGGTCCGAGCTCGACCGGAACGCCCCGGGCAGCGCCCTGGACGAGCTGACCGCCCAGAACGCCCAGCTCATCGCCGCCCTCGACGAGGTACGCAGCCAGCGCGACGAGCTGGCCGTGCTGAACGAGGAGCTGGCCGAGACCAACCGGGGCGTGATGGCGCTCTACAACCAGCTCACCGAGGAGCTGGAGGAGACAAACCGGGGCGTGGTCGCCCTCTACGCCGAGCTGGACGAGAAGTCCGCGCAGCTGCGTGCGGCCAGCGAGTCGAAGAGCCGGTTCCTGGCGAACGTCAGCCACGAGCTGCGGGCCCCGGTCACCGCGATCATCGGCCTGGGCCGGCTGCTGGGCGACTCCGCCTCCGACCCGCTCACCGCCGAGCAGGCCCGCCAGGTCGGGCTGATCCGCTCCTCGGCGGGTGACCTCCTCACGCTTGTCAACGAGCTGCTCGACCTGGCCAAGGCCGAGTCGGGCCGGATCGAGCCCGACTGGGCCGAGGTCGACCTGCGGCCGGTCTTCGGCCAGTTGCGCGGCACGCTGCGGGCCCTGGCCATCCGGCCCGACGTCGAGCTCGTGGTGGAGGAGCCGCCCGTCCCGGCGACGCTGCGTACGGACGAGGTGCTGCTCGCCCAGGTTCTGCGCAACCTGCTGCACAACGGGCTCAAGTTCACCGAGCGCGGCGAGGTCCGGCTGCGGGCGGAGCGGCAGGACGAGCGCTGGTCGCTCATCGTCTCCGACACCGGCGCGGGCATCCCCCCGGAGCTGCAGGAGCGGATCTTCGAGGAGTTCTACCAGGTGCCCGGCGCGACCCGGGTCGGCGGAACGGGCCTCGGCCTGCCGTACGCGCGGCGGCTGGTGACCCTGCTCGGCGGCAGCCTCGTGGTGTCCAGCGAGCCGGGCCGGGGCAGCACGTTCACCGTCACCCTGCCCGTGGGCGGAGCGTGACGTGGAGGGCGGCCCGGCGACAGTACTGGTGGTCGACGACAGCCCCACCAAGCGCTACCTCCTGGTGAGCTGGCTCTCCCGGGCGGGCTTCGCGGTGCTGGAGGCCGAGAACGGCGCCGAGGCGCTGGCCCGGGTCGGGGTGGACCCGATCGACCTCGTGGTGCTCGACGTGCGGCTGCCCGACCTGAACGGCTTCGAGGTCTGCGAGCGGATCAAGGCGGCGCACCCGGCGATGCCGGTGATCCACGTGTCCGCGCACGCGGTGGACGTGGTGGACCGGGCGCAGGGGCTCACCCGGGGCGCGGACGCGTACCTGGCGGAGCCGATCGAGCCGGAGGAACTGGTCGCCACCTCCCACGCGGTGCTGCGCTACTACCGGGCCCGGCAGCGCGCGGAAGTGCTCGCCGAACGGCTCCTCGGCCTGGCCGACACCACCATGGCGGTGCACTCCGCGCCGAACTTCGCGCGGCTGCTGGAGGCGGCGGCGGCCGGCGCCGCGCAGATCTTCAAGAGCCCGGCCGCCGTGGTCGCCGAGACGTTCGAGGGCGACTGCATCGCCGGGATCGCGGACGGCCCCGACGGCACGGCCACGATCGTCGGGTGGATCGTCGACGACACCGGGGTGCCGACCGGGACGACGGTCCGGGTGGACGATCCGGCCGCCTGGGGCCTGGTCGGCTGGCCGGCGGGCGACACGGTCACGGTGGTCGCCGCCCGGCTGCGCGAGGACCGGGCGCCGCTCTACGTCGTCGTGCCCACCGCCACGCAGACCGCCCACACCCCCGTGCTGCGGCAGCTCGCCCAGGCCGTGGCGGCGGCCGTGGAAGCGCAGCGCTCCTTCGACGAGGAGCACCGCATCGCGGTCACCCTCCAGCGCAGCCTGCTGCCGCGCCGGATCCCGCAGGTCAACGGGCTCGACCTGGCCGTGCGCTACGAGCCGGCGAGCGCCCAGACCGAGGTGGGGGGCGACTTCTACGAGCTGGTGATGCTCGACGGCCACCTGCTGCTGGCGATCGGCGACGTGGCCGGTCACTCGCTGCACGCCGCGACGGTGATGGCCGAGCTGCGGCACGCGGTGCGGGCGTACGCGGTGGAGGGGCACCAGCCGGGCGAGATCCTGCACCGGGTCAACGAACTCATGCGCACCCTGCTCCCCGACGAGCTGGCCACGATCTGCGTGCTGCTGCTGCACCCGCCCAGCGGCCGGGTGCGACTGGCCAGCGCCGGGCACCTGCCGCCGGCGCTCAGCCTCGACGGCAAGGTGGAGTTCGTGCAGCACTCGGCCCCGCTGCTCGGGGTCCGCGCGCCCCGGCCGCCCGACCTGGAGTTCGTGCTGCCGGCCGGGGCGACGCTGGTGTTCTACACCGACGGACTGATCGAGCGGCGGGACACCACCATCGACGACGGGCTGGCCGCCCTGGCCGTGGCCGCCACCCGGGTCGACGACGACCTGGACCGGTTCTGCGAACGGCTCCTGGTCGAGCTGGCTCCGCCGGAGATCCACGACGACGTCGCCGTGGTGGCCCTCCGCCGCAACTGAGCCGGCTGCGCGCGGGGCGGCGACGGCGGGGCCACGCTCGTACCCTGAGCGCATGGCCACGAAGACTGGTGATCTGCTCGCAGCCGCGGCGCCCCGTGCCGTCGCGGTGGTCCGGGGCGTCTCGGACGACCAACTGGACCTGCCGACCCCGTGCAGCGACTACGCCGTGCGCGACCTGCTCAACCACCTCTACGACGTGGTGGTCAACTTCCAGGCCCTCGCCGGCAGGGGGCAGCCGGAGTGGGCGGAGAAGCCCGACCACCTGGCCGAGGGCTGGCGGGACCGGTTCGAGGCGGAGGCCGCGAAACTGGTCGCGGCGTGGTCGGACCCGGCCGCGCTGGAGGGCGTCTCGCCCGGGATGGGGCTGCCACAGGAGACGGTCGGCACCATGGTGCTGCTCGACCTGACGGTGCACGCCTGGGACCTGGCCGTCGCCACCGGGCAGCCGTTCCGCCCCGCGCCGGAGGCGCTGCCCCCGCTGTACGCCCTGTGCGAGCAGATGGGGCCGGCGGCCCGGGAGCAGGGCGTCTTCGCGGAGCCGGTGGGGACGTCGTCGTCGGACGCTCCCGAGATCGACCGTCTGCTCGCCCTGACCGGCCGGGACCCGGGCTGGTCGGCGGGCGCCTGAGCTCGAAGCGCCACCAGGCCCGCGCGGCACCCCCGCCGCGCGGGCCTCCTTGACAGTCACTATTCACCGGGTGAATAGTGACGCGGTGTCCACCCCGCACGTGTTGCTGGGACTGCTGGCCGCCGGCAACCGGCACGGCTACGAGCTGAAGCGCGCCCATGACGAGCGCCTGCCCCGCGCCAAGCCGCTGGCCTTCGGGCAGGTCTACTCGACCCTCGGCCGGTTGCAGCGGGACGGCCTGGTGGCACCCGCCGGGCAGGAACGCGAAGGCGGTCCCGACCGCACCGCGTACTCGCTCACCGCCGACGGCCGGGCTGCGCTCCAGCGGTGGCTCGCCGAGGTCGAGCCACCGATGCCGTACGTCGCCAGCGCACTCTTCGCCAAGGTGGCCGTGGCGCTGCTGGTGGCCGACGCGGACCGGGCCCGGGCCTACCTCGTCGCCCAGCGGCAGGCCCACACCGAGCGGCTGCGGGAGCTGACCGCGGTGAAGACGGCGCCCTCGGCCAGCCTCGACGACATCGTCGCGGCCGACTTCGCCATCGCCCATCTCGACGCCGACCTGCGGTGGCTACGGACCACCCTGGACCGCGTCGCCGACTGGCACCGGGAGGTGCACTCGTGACGCAACTTCAGGCTCGCGGCGTGGTCAAGGCCTACGGGCCGACACCCGCGCTGCGCGGCGTCACCGTCGACGTCGCCGAGGGGGAGATCGTCGCCGTCACCGGCCCGAGCGGCTGCGGCAAGTCCACCCTCCTGCACTGCCTTGCCGGCATCCTGCGCCCGGACGTCGGCGAGGTGAGCTGGAACGGGCACCGGATCGACACCTGGTCCGAGGCGGCCCGGTCCCGGCTGCGGCGCACCGAGTTCGGGGTGCTCCTCCAGTTCGGCCAGCTCGTCGCCGAGTTGACCGCCGCCGAGAACGTCGCCCTCCCGCTGCTCCTCGCCGGCTCCCGGCGGCGGGAGGCGCGGACGGCCGCCCTGTCCTGGATGGAGCGGCTCGGCGTCGCGGAGCTGGCCGACGCCCGGCCGGGCGAGATGTCCGGCGGGCAGCAGCAGCGCTGCGCCATGGCGCGGGCCCTGGTCACCGAGCCCCGGGTGCTCTTCGCCGACGAGCCGACCGGCGCGCTGGACACACTCGCCGGTGAGCAGGTGCTCACCCAGCTGGTCCGGCTCGCCCGCGAGCAGAAGACCACAGTCGTCCTGGTCACCCACGAGCCGCAGATCGCCGCGTACGCCGACCGCGAGGTCATCCTCCGCGACGGCATGGTCGACCACACCGGGCTCGGCCTCGACACCCCGCTGCCGGGCAGCCGCCGGTGAGACCGTCCACGCTGGTACGCCTCGCCCTGGCCGGCACCCGCACCGACACCGTCCGGGTGGCGCTGACCGCGCTCAGCGCCGCCCTGGCCGCGCTCGCCGCCCTGGCCGCGCTCACCGTGCTGGCGATCCCCACCCCGCCCGCCACCGACGGCAACGGCAGCCGCTGGTCCCACCAGTACGCCAACGAGCTGCTCGTCGAGCCGGGGCTGCGCGGCGGCACCGCCTTCGCCCTGCTGCTGCTGCTGATTCCCGTGTTGGCGCTGGCCGGGCAGTGCGCCCGGCTCGGTGCCCCGGCGCGGGACCGCCGGCTGGCCGCGTTCCGGCTCGCGGGCGCCACCCCGGGCCAGGTGACCCGGATCGCCGTGCTGGAGACGGGCCTGGCGAGCCTGCTCGGCACGCTGGCCGGCGCATCGGTCCACTTCGCCGGCCGGGAGCTGCTCGACCGGCCGGACGCGCAGGGACGCCTCGCGCTCCCCACCGACGTGCTGCCCGCCCCGGGCGCGCTGGTGGCGGTGCTGGCGGGGCTGCCGGTGGTCGCGGCGCTGGCCACCGCGCTGATGCTGCGCCGGGTGAGCACGACCCCGTTCGGCGTGCTGCGTACGCACCGCCGGGAACGCGGCCCTCGGCCCTGGGCGGGCGTCCTCATCGGCGCCGGGCTGGCCGCCTTCGTCGCCGTCGAACCGGTCACCCGCCTCTACGACCGGCGCGCCACCGACCCGCCGTCGTGGCTGGTGCCGGCGCTGCTGGTCAGCGGCGGGCTGGCCGCCATGGTCGGGGTGGTCGTCGGCACCGGCTGGATCTCCTGGACGGCCGGGCGGATGCTGCACCGCTACGCCCGAGGGCCGGCCGCGCTGCTCGCCGCCCGCCGGTTGACGGCCGACCCGTGGGCGGGCAGCCGCACCTTGGCCGCGCTGCTGGCGGCGGTGCTCCTCGGCGCGGGGGCGGCCGGGCTGCGGGAGTACTTCGTCGCGGCGGGCGAGCTGAGCCGGCGGACCGGCGGCGGACTGGCCGGCGACGACGGCTTCTACCTGCGGACCATGGACCTGGTGGACCTGGCGGTGGCGGTGGCCATGCTGGTCGCCGCCGGTGGGCTGGTCGTCGCGGTGGTGGAGGGGATCACCGCCCGGCGGAGCGCGTACGCGGCCCTGGTGGCGACCGGGGTGCCCCGGCCCACGCTCGGCCGGTCCATCGCCTGGCAGTCGCTGGCCCCCGCCGTGCCGGCGGTGGCCGTCGCGCTGGCCGTGGGCCTGCTGCTGGCCCGGGGGCTCTTCCGCACGCCGACCGCAGAGCATTACAACGAGGTCTGCGACGCCACCGCGCAGCTCTGCGCCGACCCCGCCACCCGGGCGCGCCACACCCGGCTCGTGGCGATGCCGGACGTGACCGTGCCGCCCGACGTACCCCTGGAACAGCTGGCCCTGCTCGGGGCCGGCGCCCTGGCGGGGGTGCTGGCGACGGTCGGCGTCGGCCTGCTCTTCCTGCGCGCGAGTACGGCGGTGGAGGAGCTGCGGACGACCTGAGCTGTAACGCCGGCGGCGGTCCGGACGCTGTCTGCTCGGAGGCCCGGCCGACGGGCCCGGCCGGGGCCGGACGACCCCCGGTGTGTGCGGCAGCGGGAGTCAGTAGATGCGCAACCAGCCGAGCGGAGCGCCGCCGGTGTTCGTCGACCGGACCGGACGGCGGCGCCGGCTCACGGTGATCGCCGGCACCGCGATGGGCCTTGGCCTGCTCACGAGCCTCGGCCTGATCGCCGCCGGCCTCTTCATGGACTCGTCGGTGTCGCCGCCCGGCTGGTCGGACACCCGCCCGGCGGCACCGCGCGAAGCCGAGGCGGACGTCCGCGGCGAGGTGGGCGGCGCGTCGTCGGC
Source organism: Micromonospora sp. NPDC049060 (assembly GCF_040649055.1). Lineage (NCBI taxonomy): Bacteria > Bacillati > Actinomycetota > Actinomycetes > Micromonosporales > Micromonosporaceae > Micromonospora > Micromonospora sp. NPDC049060. The sequence goes on along the minus strand of NZ_JBEZEV010000005.1, from coordinate 52,358 downwards.
CCGCCCCCGTCCGTCGCCCGTGACCAGCACCTCGGTCCCGACGCCCACCCGCACGGCCGGCGACGGCACCGCCCCGGCCACCGCCACCGGCGTTCCCACCGCCCGGCCGAGCCGGTCCGACGAGCCGGGCCGGGGCGACGAACGGCGCACCGCGAAGCCCAGCCGGTCCCCGGGCAAGCCGAGGTAGCGGTGGGGCGGCACATCGCCCGCCGGGACCCGCGGGCACACTGGGTCCTGCTCCTGCTCGGGCTGGCGCTGCTGCTTGCGGCGCTCACCGTCGACGGTCTGGTCACCGGGCTCACTGGTGGCTCCGGCGGGGCACGGGCGGACACGTCCGCCGGGCCGGCGGTGCCGAAGGAGGTCGTCACCGGCGGGCCGGTGCTGCGGCTCGACCAGGACCGGCCGGTCAGCCGGACCATGCCCGACCGTACGGTCGCGCTGACCTTCGACGACGGGCCGGACCCGCGGTGGACGCCGCAGGTGCTCGACGCGTTGCGCCGGCACGGCGCGCGCGCCACCTTCTTCGTGGTCGGTGCCCGGGTCAACGAGCATCCGGAGCTGGTCCGCCGGATCCTCGCCGAGGGGCACGAGATCGGCTCGCACAGCTTCACCCACGCCGACCTCGGCTCCGCCCCGGACTGGCGGCGCGACCTGGAGCTCTCGCTGACCCGCAAGGCGGTCGCCGGGGCGGTCGGCCGCGAGGTCACCCTGCTCCGGCCGCCGTTCTCGTCCCAGCCGTCGGCACTGACCGGTTCCGAGTACGCCGCGCTGAGCGCCGCCGCCGGCACCGGGCACGTCGCCGTGCTCGCCGACAGGGACACCAAGGACTGGCAGCGGCCGGGCGTGCCGGCCATCGTGAAGGCCGCCACCCCGGAACGGGGGCGCGGCGCGGTGGTGCTGATGCACGACGGCGGCGGCGACCGGGCCCAGACGGTGGCCGCCCTCGACCAGTTGCTGCCCGGGCTGACCCGGCAGGGCTACCGCTTCACCACCGTCTCCGAGGGGATCGACGCGCCCGCCTCCATGGTGCCGGCGGGCACGGGCAGCCGGCTGAGCGGCCACGCCCTGCGGTGGACCCAGGCCGGCGCCGGCTGGCTCGCCGGGATGATGGACCTGCTGCTCGGGGTCGCATTGGTGCTGGGCGTGGCCCGGCTGGTCGCGCAGGTGGTCTGCGCCCAGGTGCACGTGCGGCGGGTCCGTCGGCCGAGCCGGAGGCGGACGCCGCCGACGGTCACCGCCCCGGTGTCGGTGATCGTGCCGGCCTACAACGAGGCCGCGAACATCGCCGCGACCGTCCGGTCGCTCATGGCCAGCGACTATCCCGCGCTGGAGGTGATCGTCGTGGACGACGGGTCCGACGACGACACCGCCGGGATCGTCGAGCGGCTCCGCCTGCGCGGGGTGCGGGTCGTCCGGCAGGCCAACGCGGGCAAGCCGGCGGCGCTGAACACCGGCATCCGGGCCGCCCGCGCCGACCTGCTGGTGCTGGTCGACGGCGACACCGTCTTCCAGCCGGACACCGTGCACCGGCTGGTGCAGGGCTTCGCCGACCCCACGGTGGGCGCCATCTCCGGCAACACCAAGGTCGCCAACCGGCGCCGACTGCTCGGCCGCTGGCAGCACCTGGAGTACGTGATCGGCTTCAACCTCGACCGCCGGATGTACGACGTGCTGGAGTGCATGCCGACGATCCCCGGCGCGATCGGCGCGTTCCGCCGCGAGGTGCTGTTCGCCGTCGGCGGGGTGCCTTCGGACACCCTGGCCGAGGACACCGACCTCACCATGAAGGTGCTGCGGGCCGGCTGGCGGGTGGTCTACGAGGAGGCCGCCATCGCCTGGACGGAGGCGCCCTCCTCGCTGCGGCAGCTCTGGCGGCAGCGCTACCGCTGGTGCTACGGCACGATGCAGGCGATGTGGAAGCACCGGCACGCGCTGCGCGAGCGGGGCGCCGGCGGCAGGCTCGGCCGGCGCGGCCTGCCGTACCTGACGGTGTTCCAGATCGTGCTGCCGCTGACAGCCCCGGCGGTGGACGTCTACGCCGTCTACGGCCTGCTGTTCCTGCCCTGGTCGACCCTGGTGCTGGCCTGGGCGGGGCTGCTGCTGCTCCAGGCGCTCACCGCCGCGTACGCGCTGCGACTGGACCGGGAACGCTTCGGCCCACTGTGGAGCCTGCCGTTCCAGCAGTTGATCTACCGGCAGGTGATGTACCTGGTGGTGGTGCAGTCGGTGGTCACCGCGCTGGTCGGCAACCGGCTGCGCTGGCAGCGGATGGTACGCACCGGCGAGGCGGCCGCACTGGTCGGGACGCAGGGGCGGGCGCCCTTCTGACACCTGGCGGGGTCAACCGGCGGCGAACAGGCCGGCGGAGAGCGCGAGCAGCGTCCCGGCGGCGGCGGAACAGCAGCACACGAGCAGGAACGCGACCACCGCGAGGATCGCCCAGACGCGCCGGTCGCGCGCCGCCGCCCGCCACCCCGACGCCGGTACGCCCTCGGCCGGCTCGTCGTCGTCCACGCCGTCGCCCCCGCTCACTCCGGCAGTCTAGGCACCGGGGCGCGGGCCGCCGGGTGCCGGCGCCCGGACGGGTGAACGCGCCGCGGCCGGCCCGCGCGCCGCGAGGCGGCAGGCGATCCTGGCGTCACCGGGACGTGTCCAGGCCAGCCCGGGGGCCGATTCACCGGAGTACGACCCATGCACTTCACCAGCGAGGACTTCGCGGTCAGCCACAAGTCGAACCTCGACGCGAACAACGGCGCGGTGATCCAGCTGTTCGTCCGCTGGTTCAAACCCGACCTTCCGCCGAGCCGGCCCCGCCAGCCGGTGCTCATGGTGCACGGCCGCAGCAGCCCGGGGCTCGTCTCGTTCGACCTGGAGTACGACGCGGGGGAGGGCGGGTACAGCTGGGCGAGGGAGCTGGCGGAGGACGGGTTCGACGTCTTCGTCATGGACCTGCAGGGGATGGGCAGGTCGACCCGCCCGGTGCAGATGAACGACCCCTGCAACATCAACCCGCTCCAGCAGCACCTCCTGCTGCCCCGGGAACCGTGCGCGGCCAGGTATCCGAAGCAGCTCACCAACTCGGCGAGCGACTGGGCAGAACTCGGGACCGTCGTGAACTGGATCCTGGGCCAGCCGGACATGCCACCGAAGGTCGATCTGATCGGCTACTCGGCGGGCGCGTACGCCGTGGGGCCGTTCGCCATGACGGTCGACCCCGCCAAGGTGGCCAGCGTCCTCCTGCTCGCACCGATCTTCGCGGTGACGGGCCCGTCGACGCCGCCGACGCTCCCGGTCAGCTCCCCCTGCCCCGTGTACGGCTTCCCCATGCACATAGTGCACAAGGCCGGTCTCAGGAAGTCGTGGGACAGCGAGGTCGACGTGGAGCCCCGCTACCCGGGCCAGCGGGACGACGCGCACGGCATCGTCGACGTGGTGTGGGACGCCTTCCTCGCCAACGACCAGCTGGGTCGCACCTGGGGGCCCGGTGTCTCGCGGTTCCGCAACGGATTCTGGTGGGGCTGGAACCAGGAGCGGGTGACCGCCGACCACACCAACCTCGGCGAGAAGGTGCCGGTGCTCATCGTGTATGGGCAGAAGGACGCCACGGCCAACAACATCGCGCTGAACTTCTCGGTCCCGGAGCTCTACCGGTCCATCCAGGGCCGGCACAAGCTGATGTACCGGCTCGACGGCACCGGGCACCTCGTCGTCTGGGAACGCCAGCGCACGTGGCTGCACAAGCTGTCCAGCAAGTGGCTGCGCAGCGCGCGGCACCCGAACCGGCCGTACAACGTCGACGGCAACACCACCGGGACCTTCGTCGTCCCGTGGGAGGGCGACCCGGTCGAGATGGACTACGCGTCAGGGCGGACGGAACAGCCGCTCGCCGCCCCGCTCGAACCGATGTAGGCCCGCCGGCGCCCCGTGCGTCGGGCAGGATGGGCCGATGGATCTGGTCTCGATCACCGACGTCCGGAACGCCGCCGCCGACATTGCGGGCACCGTGCTGCGTACCCCGCTGGTGCGCACCGGGTGGGACCCGGAGCTGTGGCTCAAGCCGGAGAGCCTGCAACCGGTGGGGTCCTTCAAGCTGCGCGGCGCGACCCACGCGGTCGCCCGGCTGACGCCCGAGGAGCGGGCGCGCGGCGTGGTCACCCACTCCTCCGGCAACCACGGCCTGGCCCTGGCGTACGCGGCCCGCGCGGCCGGCGTGCCGTGCCGGATCGTGGTGCCCGAGGGCGCCCCGGCCGCGAAGGTGGACCGGATCCGGGCGCTGGGCGTCGAGGTGCTGCTGGTGCCGCCCCCGCAACGCGGGCCGGAGGCGGAGCGGATCGCCGCGACGACGGGTGCGGTGCTGGTGCCGCCCTTCGACGACCGGCGCGTCATCGCCGGTCAGGGCACGGTCGGGCTGGAGATCGTCGAGGACCTGCCCGACGTCGACGTGGTTCTGGTGCCCGTGGGCGGCGGCGGGCTCTCCTCTGGCGTCGCGACCGCTGTCACCGCCCTGCGCCCGGCGGCGACGGTGATCGGCGTCGAGCCGGAACTCGCCGCTGACGCGCGGGAGTCGCTGGCGGCCGGTTCGGTGGTGGTGTGGGGCGAGGAGCGCACCTACCGGACGATGGCCGACGGGCTGCGCCTGCCCCCCTCCGAGCTGACCCTCGCCCACCTGCGGGCCCGGCTCGACCGCATCGTCACGGTGACCGAGGAGGAGATCCGCGCCGCGATGGGTCGGCTGGTCACCGACGCCCGCCTGGTCGTGGAGCCGAGCGGCGCGGTGGCCGTGGCCGCCCGGCTGTTCCGCGCCGCCGAGCTGCCGCCCGGCCGTACGGTCGCCGTGGTCACCGGCGGCAACGTCGACCCGGCGGTACTTGCGGGCGTCCTGCGCTGAGCGAACGTCCTGCGGCCGAGCGGGCGTCGGGCGTGCTGCGCTGAGGCGTCAGGAAGGGCACCTTCCTATGCGGAATCCGTTAAGAAGGTGCCCTTCCTGACACGCAGGTCAGGCGCGGCCGAGGCGGTCGAGGATCCAGGCGTTGACGAACGCCTCCTCGCGCCAGGAGTCGTAACGGCCGCTGGGACCGCCGTGGCCGGCGCCCATCTCGGTCTTCAGCAGGTAGTCGCCCTGCGGGGCGACCGCCCGCAGCCGGGCGACCCACTTCGCCGGCTCGTGGTAGAGCACCCGGGTGTCGTTGAGGCTGGTCACCGCGAGGATCGCCGGATAGTCCACCGCCCGCACGTTCTCGTACGGCGTGTAGGACTTCATGTACGCGTAGACCTCCGGGTCGGCCAGCGGGTTGCCCCACTCCTCCCACTCGGTGACGGTCAGCGGCAGCGACGGGTCGAGGATCGAGGTGAGCGCGTCCACGAAGGGCACCTGCGCGACGATCCCGGCGAACGCGTCCGGGGCGATGTTGGCGACCGCCCCCATCAGCAGCCCGCCGGCCGAGGCGCCCCGGGCCACGAGCCGGTCGCTTGTCGTCCAGCCCGCCTTGACCAGGTGCCGGGCGCAGGCCACGAAGTCGGTGAACGTGTTCTTCTTGGCCAGCAGCTTGCCCTGGTCGTACCAGCTGCGGCCCAGCTCGCCGCCGCCCCGGGTGTGCGCGACGGCGAAGATGACGCCCCGGTCCAGCAGGGAGAGCCGGGCGACGGAGAACCACGGGTCCATGCTCGCCTCGTACGAGCCGTAGCCGTATATCACGCAGGGGGCGGAGCCGTCCTTCGGCGTGCCGGCCCGGCAGACCAGCGAGACCGGCACCCGGGTTCCGTCGTCGGCGAGCGCCCAGTCGCGGTGCTGCTCGTAGTCGGCCGGGTCGTACGCCCGCCCGTCCGGCCCGGGCTTCACCGGCTTCTGCCGGCGCAGCACCATCTGCCGGGTGACCAGGTCGTAGTCGTAGACCGAGTCGGGGGTGACCAGCGAGGCGTAGCGGAGCCGGATCTGCCCGGTGCGGTACTCCGGGTTGTCGTGCAGGCCGACGCTGTAGAGCGGCTCCGGGAAGTCGATGTCGAAGGCGTCGCCGCCGCCGACGGGCAGCACCCGCAGCCCGGTCAGCCCGTTGGTGCGCAGCGAGACGACCAGGTGGTCGGCGAAGGCGTCCACGGCCTCCAGCCGGGTGCCGGGCGAGTGCTCGATGAGCGGCACCCAGTCGCCGGGCGCGTCCGCCGAGGTGTACGCCAGCGCGAAGTCCTCCGCGCCGTCGTTGTGCAGGATCAGGAAGCGGTGCCCGTGGTGCTCGACGGTGTATTCGACGCCCTGCCGCCGGGGTGCCACGGACGCCGGCGCGCCGGTCGGGTTGCCGGCCGGGATCACCAGCACCTCGCTGGTGATCTTGCTGTGCACGTCGATGATGACGAACCGCTCCGAGCGGCTCAGCTCCACGCCGACCCAGAACCGCTCGTCGTCCTCCTGGTAGACCACCACGTCCTCAGTGGACGCCGTGCCCAGGGTGTGCCGCCAGACCCGGTTGGGGCGCCACGTCTCGTCCACCGTCACGTAGAACAGCACGGAGGCGTCGGTGGACCAGGCGGTGCCGTAGAACGTGTCGGGCACCTCGTCGGGCAGCAGCTCGCCGGTGGACAGGTCCTTGACCCGCAGCGTGAACCGCTCGTCGCCGGAGAAGTCCGTGGAGTAGGCCAGCCACCGCCCGTCCGGGCTGACGTCGAACGCGCCGAGCGCGAAGAAGTCGTGCCCCTCGGCGAGCAGGTTGCCGTCGAGCAGCACCTCCTCGCCGTCGAGCGGCGCGCCGTCCGCGCTGACCGGCGGCTCGGTCTCGCCGTCGCGGACCGCCCGGCGGCACTGCACGCCGTACTGCTGGCCCTCGACCGTCCTGGTGTAGTACCAGTAGCCGCCCTTGCGGCCGGGCACCGACAGGTCGGTCTCCTGGGTGCGCCGGCGGATCTCCTCGAACAGGTCGGCGCGCAGCCCTTCGAGGTGCGCCGTCCGGGCCTCGGTGTACGCGTTCTCGGCGGTCAGGTAGGCGATCGTCTCCGGGTCGTCCTTGGCGGTGAGCCAGGCGTACTCGTCGACGACTGTGTCGCCGTGGTGGGTGCGCTCGCTGGGCACCCGCTTCGCCGTGGGCACGGGGGTCTCGGTGGTCACGGCGTCACGTTACCGGCCGCGCGCCGCCCGCCGCGCGGCCTCGTCGGCGACCCGCCGCCACAGCTTTCGAACATGTGTACGATGGCCGGCATGGCGGCTGCAGCGAGTTCCACCGACCGGCCCGGAGCCCTCGACATCACCCGGCGGTTGACGGAGATCTGCGGCCCGCCGTTCGCCCGCTTCGCCGGCCCGGCCGACGAGGTGGCCGGCCGCCCGGCCCGCTGGGTCGCCGTCCCGGGCGGTCCGCGCGCGGCGGCCGAGGTGCTGCGGCTCGCCGCCCGGCACGACCTGACGGTGGTGCCGCGCGGCGCCGGCACGAAGATCGACTGGGGTGCCGCCCCCGACCGGGTCGACATCATGCTCGACACCGGCCGGCTCGCCGGGATCGGGCACGAGCCGGTCGGCGCGCCCACCACCGAGGTCGGGGCGGGCACCCCGCTGCGGGCGGTGCAGGCCACTCTGGACCGCACCGGGCAGCGCCTGGCGCTCGACGCCCCCTCGCCCGGGGCCACCCTCGGCGGCGTGCTCGCCGCCGGCGAGGCGGGACCGCTGCGGCACCGCCACGGCAGCCCCTGCGACCAGCTCGTCCGGGTGCGCTACCTCGACGCCGACGGCGAGCTCGTCGACGCCGGGGGCGGCGCGGCCGGGCTGGAGCTGGCCCGGCTGCTCTGCGGCTCGCAGGGGGCGCTCGGCGTGCTGGTCTCGGCGACCCTGCGGGTGCAGGCCGTACCGGCCGGCCGGATCTGGGTCAGCCGACCGGTGTGGACCCCGCTGGAGGTGCACGACCTGGTCCGCACCGTGCTCGCCGCGCGCCTCGACCCGGCGGCGGTCGAGCTGGACCTGCCGGCCGGCGCGGGACCCCGGCCGCGCCAGGGCAGCCGGGCCTCCGCGATGTCCGCGCACCCGTCCATGGCGGGGGGCGCCGGCGGCGGCCCGGCCGGCGCCGGTCGGCTGGTGGTGCTGCTGGAGGGCGGCCCGGCCGACGTCGCCGAGCGCGCCGACCGGCTCGTCGCGCTCCTCGGCCCGGGCGCGGCCGCCAGCCACGCCGCGCCCGAGTGGTGGCGGCGCTATCCGTTCGGCCCGGGCGACACGGCGCTGCGCATCGAGGTGCCGATCGCCGACCTGCACGCCGCCGTCTACGCGCTGCGGGACGCCGCCGGCGGCCCCGTTCCGGTGCGCGGCTCCGCCGGCCTCGGCGTGGTGCACGCGGCCCTGCCCGCTGCCATGTCCCCCGACCGGGTGGCGTCGATCCTGGCCGCCGTCCGGGGCGTGCTCCTCGCCCGGCAGGGCCGGTGCGTGGTGGTCTCCGCGCCGGCGGCCGTCCGGCGGGCCGTCGACCTCTGGGGCGAGCTGGCCGGGCTGGCCCGGCTGCGCGCGGCCAAGGAGCACCTCGATCCGCACCGCCGCCTCGCCCCGGGCCGCCTCCCGGGCGGCCTCTGACCGCGCCGGCCAGCTCCCGGCGCGAGCGGGGCGGAAGGGCGGCGCGGCCGGGGTCGCGCGCGGCTCAGTCCATCCACCAGCGGTGCAGGTCGGCGCCGACCGGCGTGAAACGGCTCGCGGCCACGACCACCGCGCCCACGGTCAGGGCGAGCAACACCCGCCACGTGCGGCGGGACATGGCCGACCGGTCCCGGGCCAGCAGGACCACGGCGTGGACCGCCAGCAGCGGCCCGGCGACCAGGCCGGCGAGGTAGAGCAGCGACACCGCGCCGTACAGCCAGATGAGGGGGTTCGCTGCGCTCAGGCCGAACGGCACCAGGTCCTTCGGGTCGTACGCCCCGCTGCGCATCTCCTCGGGGCCGACCCCGGCGGCGGCCATCCGGCCGACCCAGAGCGCGAGGACGACGACGAAGGCGGCGGTGAGCGCCGACTGGGCGGCGACGGTGCTGCGCAGCAGCGGCGGGCGCTCGGCGGACGCATGGACGGTGCTCGACATGCGGTCAACCTAGCGAACCCGTCCGGCCGGCCCTGCCGCCGCTGCTCAGGTCGCGTCGTTGCGGAGCACCAGGATGGCGATGTCGTCGCGGGGCGCCTCGGCCGAGAAGCCGATCGCCGTCGAGCGGAGCCGGGCCGCGATCACGTCGGCCGGGTAGCCGGCCAGCGGGGCGGCGGCGTCGCGCAGCCGCTCGGTGCCGAACAGCTCCCGGCCGCGCCGCCGCTCGGTGACCCCGTCGGTGTAGAAGACCAGCGAGTCCCCCGGGGCGAGCGGCACCTCGGCCGTCGGGGAGGCGATCGAGTCGAGCAGGCCGAGCGCGGTGCCGCCGATGCCGACGAAACGCGCCCCGCCGCCGGCGGGCAGCAGCACCGGCCGGTCGTGGCCGGCGAGGTGCAGGGACACGTCGAGCCGGTCGCCGTCGCCGGGGCCGACCGCCGCCAGGGCCAGCGTGCAGTAGCGCCCGCCGCCCCGCTCGAGCAGCGTCTCGTTGACCCGGGCCAGCGCCTCCGGCAGCGGCTTGCCGTCGCCCACCAGCACCCGGATGACGTCGCGGACCAGGCCGGTGACCGTCGCCGCCTGCACCCCCTTGCCCGAGACGTCGCCGATCACCACCAGCCAGCGGCCGTCCGGCAGGGGCACCACGTCGTAGAAGTCGCCGCCGACGTCGACGTCGCCGCCGGTCGGGACGTACTCGGCGGCGAAGCCGATGCTCTCGACCACGGGGAGCACCGGCGGCAGCAGCGACTGCTGGAGGGTGTGCGCGACGCGCCGGCGCTCGGCGTGGATCCGGGCGTTCTCGATCGCCAGCGCCGCCCGCCGGGCGACGTCCTCCAGCACGGCGACCTCGTCCGGGTCGTGCCGGTGCCGCTGGTGCCGGCCGACGGCCAGGGTGCCCAGCCGCTGACCCCGCGCGATCAACGGGACGGCGAAGCCCTCCATCGGCGCGCCGAGCGGCATCTGGGTGCCGTTGCGGGACGCCTCGCGCAGCCGGGCCTGGACCGAGTCCGGGCCGGTCTCCGCGAGCACCTGGTGCAGCTGGGGCAGCACCGACTCGTCGGCGTGGCTGGCCGCCGCGAGGCGGAGCCGGCCCCACTCGTCGGTCGTGTGGACCGCGCACCACTGCCCGAGCCGGGGCACCACGAGCTGGGGGACGAGCGCCATGGTCAACTCGACGTCCAGCGACTGCGCGAGCAGCTCGCTCGCCTCGGCGAGGAAGGTCAGCCAGGCCTGCCGGCGGACGTCCGCCCGGCGCAGCCGGTCGTTCTCCAGGTGCAGCGAGAGCCGCTCGGCCATCAGCACGGCCAGCGGTCGCGCGTACGCCGACGGTGCCGCGTCCAGCACCAGTTCACCGGTGTACGGCCGGTGCACGGCCAGCGCCACCCGGAGCAGCTCGTTGCCGGGCCGGGGCTGGCGGCCGTACCGGGCCAGCACCTGGGTGCCCTGCCCGTCCCCCCGGTCCAGCCGCACGACCCCGCCCGCCGCGCCGACCATCTCCGCCACCCGGGTGAGCAGGCTGGTCGCGAAGTCGGGCAGCGGATCCTCGGCGTACGGGTCGGGGGTGGTCTGCATCAGCTCGCTCATGGCCCCGGCGCTCGGCGCGGAGCTCTCCGGGGTCGCCGGTGCGCCGCCTCCGGCGGTCGCCGCGCCGGGTACCCGCGCGTGCCGGGTGCCCGTGGCCGGGCCGGGCAGGTCCAGCCGGAACCACACCCCCTTGCCGGTGGGCAGGTAGGTGGTGCCCCAGCGGCTGGCGAAGTGGTCGACAAGCAGCAGCCCCCGGCCGCGCTCGGAGACCTCGTCGATGTCGGTGGCGTCGTTGCGGACCCCGACGGTCAGCTCTTCCACCGGGCCGGCGGCGAAATCGGACACGGTGACGGTGATCCCGACCGGGTCGGCGACCACCTCGACGTCCAGTTCGGTGCGGGCGTGCTCCACCGCGTTGGTGGAGAGTTCGGTGGTGAGCAGCATGGCCTCGTTGGCCAGTTGGTCCAGGTGGGCCTCGGTGAGGACGGACCGCACTAGGGCCCGCGCCGCGGCCGGCGTACGCCGGTCTGCGGGGAGCCGGACGCGCCGGACGTGCTCGTCTCGGCCCCCGGTCGCCGCGGGCCCCGCCTCCGCTGACACCCCCGTATCCTCCACCGCCACCCGTGCGGGTGCCAAGCCGATGCCCGGACGGGCGGCCCCACCCTCCCGCCTCGTCGATCATGCACTTGTGGTGGGCGATCGATGACGTTCGACCCGGTTCGTCAGGCCCCACAACTGCCTGATCGGCCCCTCAGGCGGGGCCCGGCGGGGCGGGGCCGGGGCGGTGGGAGTGGTCTGGGTCGGGCGCGTGGACGTGGCGCGGACGAGGCCACGGGCACAATGGGGGCATGGCCGGTGTCGGCAGGAGCCGGTGGCCCCGAGCTGAGCGAGGAATGATGACCACGAAACAGTCGGCGACCGTGGACCAGTCCGCGCCCGACCACGAGGCGCTCCTCGGCGAGCTGACCGAGGCGCTGCGGCGGGTGCGCGGGGGCGACCTGAAGGTGCGGCTGCCCCGCCGGGCCGGCCGCGCCGGTGAGGTCGCGGACGCCTTCAACGAGGTCGTGTCGCTCCAGGAGCAGCAGTACCTCGACCTGCGGCGGATCAGCCGGATCGTCGGCCGGGACGGCCGGCTCACCGAGCGCCTGGACGACGAGGGGCTGGACGGCTCCTGGGCGGAGGGGCAGCGGGCGGTCAACTCGCTCATCGACGACCTGGGCCGGCCGACCACCGAGATCGCCCGGGTCATCGTCGCGGTCGCCGACGGCGACCTCTCCCAGCACATGGCGCTGGAGATCGACGGCCGGCCGCTGCGCGGTGAGTACCTGCGGATCGGCCGCACGGTCAACACGATGGTCGACCAGCTCTCGTCCTTCTCGAACGAGGTCACCCGGGTCGCGCGGGAGGTGGGCACCGAGGGCAAGCTCGGCGGCCAGGCCGACGTGCGCGGCGTCGCCGGCACCTGGAAGGACCTCACCGACTCGGTGAACACCATGGCGTCGAACCTGACCGGCCAGGTGCGGTCGATCTCCCAGGTGGCGACGGCGGTGGCCAAGGGCGACCTGTCGCAGAAGATCACGGTCAGCGCGCGCGGCGAGGTCGCCGAGCTGGCCGACACGATGAACTACCTCACCGACACCCTGCGGCTCTTCGCCGAGCAGGTGACCCGGGTGGCCCGCGAGGTGGGCACCGAGGGCAAGCTCGGCGGGCAGGCCGACGTGCCGAACGTGGCCGGCACGTGGAAGGACCTGACCGACAGCGTCAACTCGATGGCGTCCAACCTGACCGCCCAGGTCCGCAACATCGCCCAGGTCTCCACGGCGGTGGCCCGGGGCGACCTGTCGCAGAAGATCACCGTGGCGGCGCAGGGCGAGATCCTGGAGCTGAAGGACACCGTGAACACGATGGTGGACCAGCTGTCGTCGTTCGCCGACGAGGTGACGCGCGTCGCGCGCGAGGTGGGCATCGAGGGCAAGCTGGGCGGCCAGGCCCAGGTGCGCGGCGTCTCCGGCACCTGGCGCGACCTCACCGAGAATGTCAACCAGCTCGCCGGCAACCTGACCAGCCAGGTGCGCAACATCTCCCAGGTCTCCACCGCCGTGGCGAAGGGCGACCTGTCGCAGAAGATCACGGTCGACGCCCAGGGCGAGATCCTGGAGCTGAAGAACACCGTGAACACGATGGTGGACCAGCTCTCGTCGTTCGCCGACGAGGTCACGCGCGTCGCGCGCGAGGTGGGCACCGAGGGCAAGCTGGGCGGTCAGGCCCAGGTGAAGGGCGTCTCGGGTACGTGGCGGGACCTGACCGACAACGTGAACTCGATGGCGTCGAACCTGACGTCGCAGGTGCGCAACATCGCCTCGGTCACCACGGCCGTGGCGAAGGGCGACCTGTCGCAGAAGATCACCGTGGACGCCCGGGGCGAGATCCTGGAGCTGAAGTCGACGGTGAACACGATGGTGGACCAGCTGTCGTCGTTCGCCGACGAGGTGACGCGGGTGGCCCGCGAGGTGGGCACCGAGGGCAAGCTGGGCGGTCAGGCCCAGGTGCGGGGCGTCGCCGGCACCTGGCGGGACCTGACCGACAACGTGAACTCGATGGCGTCGAACCTGACGGCCCAGGTGCGGAACATCGCCCAGGTCTCCACCGCCGTGGCGAAGGGTGACCTGTCGCAGAAGATCACCGTGGACGCCCGGGGCGAGATCCTGGAGCTGAAGTCGACGGTGAACACGATGGTGGACCAGCTGTCGTCGTTCGCCGACGAGGTGACGCGGGTGGCCCGCGAGGTGGGCACCGAGGGCAAGCTGGGCGGTCAGGCCCAGGTCAAGGGCGTCTCGGGTACGTGGCGGGACCTGACCGACAACGTGAACTCGATGGCGTCGAACCTGACGTCGCAGGTGCGGAACATCGCCTCGGTCACCACGGCGGTGGCGAAGGGTGACCTGTCGCAGAAGATCACGGTCGACGCCCAGGGCGAGATCCTGGAGCTGAAGTCCACGGTCAACACGATGGTCGACCAGCTGTCGTCGTTCGCCGACGAGGTGACGCGGGTGGCCCGCGAGGTGGGCACCGAGGGCAAGCTGGGCGGTCAGGCCCAGGTGAAGGGCGTCTCGGGTACGTGGCGGGACCTCACCGAGAACGTCAACCAGCTCGCCTCGACCCTCACCACCCAGCTGCGCGCCATCGCGCAGGTCTCCACCTCGGTGACCCGGGGCGACCTGACCCAGCGGATCGCGGTCAAGGCGCAGGGCGAGGTCGCCGAGCTGAAGGACAACATCAACCAGATGATCGTCACCCTCCGGGAGACGACCAAGAAGAACGCCGAGCAGGGCTGGCTCGACTCGAACCTGGCCCGGATCGGCGGCCTCCTCCAGGGGCAGCGCGACCTCGGCGAGGTCTGCCGCATGATCATGATGGAGGTGACACCGCTGGTCGACGCGCAGCTCGGCGCGTTCTTCCTGGCGGACACGTCCGAGGGCGTGATGCGGCTGCGGTTGACCGCCTCCTACGGCTACGTCGCCCGGGGGCACGAGGTCACCTTCGGCCCCGGCGAGGGGCTGGTCGGGCAGGCCGCCCTGTCCCGCCGCACCATCCGGATGGGCGGGGTGCCGGACAGCAAGCTGATGCTCCGCTCCGGGCTCGCCGAGACCCCGCCGGCCGACCTGGTCGTGCTGCCCGTGCTCTTCGAGGGCGAGCTGCTCGGGGTCATCGAGTTCGCCAGCGTGGCGGCCTTCTCCGAGCTGCACCTGTCGTTCCTGGAGCGGCTCGTGCTCACCACCGGCGTCGCCGTCAACACCATCCAGGCCAACCGGCGTACGGAGGAACTGCTCGCGCAGTCCCAGCGGCTCGCCCACGAGATGCAGGAACAGTCGGCGGAACTCCAGCGCACCAACGCCGAGCTGGAGGACAAGGCGCAGCTGCTCTCGGAGCAGAAGGGCAACATCGAGACGAAGAACCGGGAGATCGAGCTGGCCCGGCTCGGCCTGGAGGAGAAGGCCCAGCAGCTCACGCGGGCGTCGGCGTACAAGTCGGAGTTCCTGGCCAACATGAGCCACGAGCTGCGTACGCCGCTGAACTCGCTGCTGCTGCTGGCCCGGCTGCTGGCCGAGAACTCGGAGCAGAACCTCACGCCGAAGCAGATCGAGTTCGCCCGGACGATCCACGGCGCCGGCTCCGACCTGCTGTCGCTGATCGACGACATCCTGGACCTGTCCAAGATCGAGGCGGGGCGGATGGACGTCGAGCCCACCGCCGTCCGGTTCGACGAGATCCGCGGGTACGTGGAGCAGGCGTTCGCGCCGCAGGCCGAGGAGAAGGGCCTGGACTTCCAGGTACGGATCAGCAAGGACCTGCCGGAGGCGCTGGTCACCGACGCCCAGCGACTCCAGCAGATCCTGCGCAACCTGCTCTCCAACGCGGTCAAGTTCACCGACAACGGGGCGGTGACGCTGCGGATCGCGCCAGCGCCCGACAACACGGTCTTCGACGTGCCGGCCCTGACAAACGCGCAGCAGGTCATCGCGTTCACCGTGGTCGACACCGGCATCGGCATCTCCGACGACAAGCTGTCGCTGATCTTCGAGGCCTTCCAGCAGGCCGACGGCACCACCAGCCGTCGCTACGGCGGTACGGGGCTGGGGCTGTCGATCAGCCGGGACCTGGCCCGGCTGCTGGGCGGCAGCATCGTGGTGGCGTCGGCGCCCGGCCAGGGCTCGACGTTCACCCTCTTCGTACCGGACGTGCTCGCCCCGGACGCGGTGGTCGCGCCGCTGCCGCCGTCACCGGCGCGGGCCGGGCTGCCGTCCTCGCTGCTCATGCCCCCGCCGGAGCTGCCCGAGCCGGCCTCCACGCCGGCCACCCGGCGGCTGGAGGGCACCACCGTGCTGATCGTCGACGACGACGTCCGGAACGTCTTCGCGCTGACCAGCGCGTTGGAACTGCACGGCCTGACCGTGTTGTACTCGGACAACGGGGCGGACGGCGTCCGCCTGCTGGCCGAGCATCCGGAGGTGGACATCGTCCTGATGGATGCGATGATGCCCGATCAGGACGGTTACGAGACGACCCGACAAATCAGGCGCAACCACCGGTTCGCCGACCTGCCGATCGTCTTCCTGACCGCCAAGGCCATGCCCGGCGACCGCGAGTCGGCGCTGGCGGCCGGGGGAAGTGACTACATCACCAAGCCCGTCGACCTGGACGAGTTGATCGAACTCATGTCGTCCTGGATCAGCGGCAGCCGAACCGAGGAGAGTTCGTGACCCAGATGGCAAAGGCGCTGCTGGTGGACGACCGCCGGGAGAACCTGATGGCACTGGAGGCGATTCTCCAGGGCCTGCCGGTCCAGTCCGTCGCCGTCGAGAGCGGCGAGGCGGCCCTGAAGCAGCTGCTGGTCGACGACTTCGCGGTGATCCTGCTGGACGCCCAGATGCCGGACATGGACGGCTTCGAGACGGCCAGCCACATCAAGCGCCGCGAGCGTACGCGGCACGTGCCGATCATCTTCCTCACCGCCGCCGACCGGGACGCCCAGCTCGCGCTGCGCGGTTACGCGGTCGGCGCGGTCGACTACCTGACCAAGCCGTTCGACCCGTGGGTGCTGCGGGCCAAGGTGTCGGTCTTCGTCGAGCTGTGGGTGAAGACCCGGCAGCTCGCCGCCCAGTCGGATCTGGTGCGGGACCGCGACGCGCAGCTGCGGGTGCTGACCGACGCGGTCGACGAGGCCACCGCGATGCTGCGCCTCGACGATCAGGATTCCCGCGACCGCGCGGTGCAGCTCCTGGAACAGGCCCGCTGGGGCAACACCCCCTGACCCAGGCATCGGAACTACGCCGGGCGAGCTGAGGTGCGCAGGCGAGATCTTGGTAGCTGGCGGCCCCCTGAGGGGCCGTAACTCGCCAAGATCGCGCCGCCGCGCCACAGCGGGCGGGCGGAAAGTCAGCCCGTGGTCTGGTCGTTGCGGATCATCAGGGCGCTGCGCAGGCCGGTGATGTCCAGGACGCGGAGCAGGAAGTCGCCGACGTTGGTCAGGATCAGCAGGCTCTGCGCGTGGCTGGCCTTGCGGCTGAGTACGACGAGGGTGCCCAGGCCCTGTGAGTCGCAGAAGGTGACCCCGCCGAGGTCGAGCACGATGCGCGGCGGCGGCTCGGCGAGGACCTCGTTGACGACGGTCGACAGCTGGGCGGCCGTGAGCATGTCGATCTCACCGGCCAGGCGAAGCACAGCTTCGTCGCCCGTCCGGTGTAGCGTGATGGACAGTTCGGCACGATCCACCGGGTCAGCCTAGCGCGATCCGGGCCACCCGGCCCGTCGAGCGGTGGCGACCGAGCCGGCCGGGCGCGGCGACCGCGCTCCCGAGGAGGTCGGGAACGGGGACGTCCCGCGCCGCGGACGTGACGCCGCCGGGACGGCGGTGAGGGCCGACCCGGGTGAGCCTGGTAACCCCGGTACGGGGTGCCTGCCGATTCGCCGCCCGACGCTGACACAATGGCGGCATCGTGACCGATATGTTTCCCGCCGGATCCGGCCGCTACCCGGCCGAAGCACCGGCCTCCGAGGCCCTGTTCGACCGCGCCAAGGCCATCGTGCCCGGCGGGGTGAACTCTCCCGTGCGCGCGTTCCGTGCCGTCGGCGGCACGCCGCGCTTCATGGTCCGGGGGGAGGGGCCCTGGCTCTACGACGCCGACGACCGGCGCTACGTCGACCTGGTCTCCTCCTGGGGCCCGCTGATCCTCGGCCACGCGCACCCGGAGGTCGTGGACGCGATCCGGTCGGCCGCGACCCGGGGCACCAGCTTCGGCACCCCGACCCCGGGCGAGGTCGAGCTGGCCGCCGAGATCGTCGACCGCACGCCGGTCGAGCAGGTCCGGCTGGTCAACTCCGGCACCGAGGCCACCATGTCGGCGATCCGGCTGGCACGCGGCTTCACCGGCCGCCCCCGGATCATCAAGTTCTCCGGCTGCTACCACGGGCACTCCGACGGCCTGCTGGCCGCCGCCGGCTCGGGGGTGGCCACCCTCGGCCTGCCCGACTCGCCCGGGGTGACCGGGGCGGCGGCGGGCGACACGATCGTGCTGCCGTACAACGACGTCGCCGCCGTGGAGCAGGCGTTCGCCGCCGAGGGCCAGCACATCGCCGCGATCATCACCGAGGCCGCCGCCGGCAACATGGGCGTGGTCGCCCCGCGCGACGGCTTCAACTCCCAGCTCGCCCGGATCGCGCACGCGCACGGGGCGCTGCTCATCGTCGACGAGGTGATGACCGGGTTCCGGGTCTCCCGCGCCGGCTGGCACGGCCTCGACCCCTCCGACGCCGACCTGTGGACGTACGGCAAGGTCATGGGTGGTGGGCTGCCCGCCGCGGCGTTCGGCGGGCGCGCGGAGATCATGGAGCGACTGGCCCCCGCCGGCCCGGTCTACCAGGCCGGCACCCTCTCCGGTAACCCGCTGGCCTGCGCCGCCGGCCTGGCCACCCTGCGGCTGGCCGACGACGCGCTCTACCGCAAGCTCGACGACACGGCCGCCGTCGTGGGCAGGCTCGCCGCGGACGCGCTCGCCGCCGCCGGGGTCCCGCACCGGCTGTCGTACGCGGGAAACATGTTCTCGGTCTTCTTCACCGACGCCGACGTGGTCGACTACGACAGCGCCCGCACCCAGCAGGTGCCGGCGTTCAAGGCGTTCTTCCACGCGATGCTCGCGGGCGGCGTCTACCTGCCGCCGAGCGCGTTCGAGGCGTGGTTCGTGTCTGCGGCGCTGGACGACGCCGCTCTGGAGCAGATCGCCGCAGCCCTGCCGGTGGCGGCCAACGCTGCGGCAGCGGCAGATCACGGGGGGTAGCGGTGAGCAAGACGGTGGTCCACGTGCTGCGGCACGGCGAGGTACACAACCCGGACGGCATCCTCTACGGCCGGCTGCCGGGCTTCCGGCTCTCCGAGCTCGGCGTGCAGATGGCCAAGGCCGCCGCGCAGGGGCTGGCCGAGCGGGAGGTCGTGCACGTGGTGGCCAGCCCGCTGGAGCGCGCCCAGCAGACGGCCGAGCCGATCGCCGCGCAGTTCGGGCTGCCGGTCGGCGCGGACGAGCGGCTCATCGAGAGCGCCAACTGGTTCGAGGGCAAGAAGGTCTCGCCCGGCGACGGCTCGTTCCGCGACCCGCGTAACTGGTGGGTGCTGCGGGACCCGGTCACCCCGTCCTGGGGCGAGGCCTACCGGGCCATCGCGGAGCGGATGTTCGCCGCCCTGAACGCCGCCCGGGTGGCGGCCGAGGGGCGCGAGGCCGTGCTGGTCTCCCACCAGCTGCCGATCTGGACGCTGCGCCGCCACGTCGAGCGCAAGCGGCTCTGGCACGACCCGCGCAAGCGCCAGTGCGGGCTGGCCAGCCTCACCTCCTTCCACTTCGACGGCGCCAAGGTGGTCGGCATCGGCTACTCCGAGCCGGCCGCGCACCTGATCGCGATGTCGCCGACAGCCAGGACGGCCAAGGGGGCCTGATGAACGCCCGGAGGTTGACCGCGGGTCTGCTCGCCGCCGTCGTGTCGGTGGCACTGGCCGGCTGCTCGTCGCGCGACGGCGAGGAGGCGTGCGACAACTCCGGCGGCATCATCGAGTGCGCCCCCGACCAGCGCTCGGCCGCCCCGAAGCTCGCCGGTGAGCTGCTCACCGGCGGCAGCCACGACGTGGCGAGGGACCGCGGCCAGGTCGTGGTGGTCAACTTCTGGGGCTCGTGGTGCGCGCCGTGCCGGGCGGAGGCGGACGACCTGGAGAACACGTACCAGGCCACGAAGGGCTCCGGGGTGACGTTCCTGGGCATCAACATCCAGGACCAGCGGGACAAGGCGCTCGCCTTCGAGGAGAGCTTCAAGGTCACCTACCCGAGCCTCTTCGACCCGCCGAGCCGGCTGGCGCTGGCCCTGGACATCCCGCCGAACACCATCCCGGCCACCGTCGTGCTGGACCGGGACGGCCGGATCGCCGTGGTGATCCGCGCGGCGGTGAAGCAGGAGGGCCTCCAGCCCATCGTCGAGCGGATCGCGGCCGAGAAACCCGCGCCCAACGGTTCCCGCTGATGGGCGAGACGTTCTCGGAACTCGCCCAGTCGGGTCCGCTGCTGCTCGCCATCGGCGCGGCGGCGCTCGCGGGGCTGGTCAGCTTCCTCTCCCCGTGCGTGCTGCCGCTGGTGCCGGGCTACCTGTCGTACGTCACCGGCCTCGCCGGCGCCGACCTCGAAACCCGGCGCCCGCAGGTCAGGAAGGGCCCCCCGTCAACGGATCCGGTAGCGGAAGGGTCCCTTCCTGACACCGAGGGCGGGGGCGGGGTGGCGGTGCGGGAGCGCACCGAGCCGACGAGGGCCGCGGTCAAGGGCCGGGTGCTCGCCGGCACGCTGCTCTTCATCGCCGGCTTCACCGTCGTCTTCACCGCCACCGCGATCCTCTTCGCCAGCGTCGGCCGGGTCTTCTTCGAGTACGAGCGGACGCTGGAGATCGTCATTGGCGCGCTGATCGTCGTGCTCGGCCTGAGCTACGTGGGGCTGGTTCCGGGGTTGCAGCGGGAGTTCCGGATCCAGCGACTGCCCGCCGCCGGGCTGCTCGGCGCGCCGGTCTTCGGCGCGGTCTTCGCGCTCAGCTGGGTGCCCTGCGCCGGCCCGACGATCGGCGCGGTGTTGGGCATGGCCGGCGTCGGCGGGCAGACCGACCGGGCCGTGGTGCTCGCCCTGGCGTACTGCCTGGGGCTGGGGGTGCCGTTCGTCGTCTTCGGGCTGGGCTTCGAGCGGCTGCTCGGGGTGTTCCGGGCGGTCCGGCGCAACAGCCGCTGGGTCACCCGGGTGGGCGGGGCGCTGCTGATCCTGATCGGCCTCGCGCTGGTCACCGGCGGCTGGACGAACTTCGTGATCTGGTTGCAGACCACCGTCGGGGCGGGCGAGGTGAGCATCTGATGACCGCCGTCGACGAGCGGCCGGCACCGCCGGCCGAGGCTCCCCGGCGCCGGCCCAACCGCCTGCTGGCCCTGCTGCGCAACTCGTGGCGGCAGCTCACCAGCATGCGTACGGCCCTGGTGTTGCTCTTCCTGCTCGCGGTGGCCGCCATTCCCGGCTCGGTGCTGCCGCAGCGCGGGGTCAACCCGGAGGACGTGCGGGACTACTTCACCGCGCACCCCGACCTGGCCCCGGTGCTGGACCGGATCGGCGCCTTCGAGGCGTTCGGCTCGGTCTGGTTCTCCGCGATCTACCTGCTGCTCTTCACCTCGCTGATCGGCTGCATCACGCCCCGGCTGCGCGACCACGTGCGGGCGCTGCGGTCGAAGCCGCCGACCGCGCCGAGGCGGCTGGACCGGCTGCCGCAGCACACCGTGCTGGCCGCGCCCGAGGGGGGCGCGGCGGCGATCGCGGAGGTGCTGCGCCGGCGGCGCTGGCGGGTGGTGGTCCGCGGCGACGAGGTCTCCGCCGAGAAGGGCTACCTCAAGGAGACCGGCAACCTGCTCTTCCACAGCTCGTTGGTGCTCGTGCTGGTCGGCGTCGCGCTCGGCTCCTGGTACGGCTGGAGCGGCAACAAGCTGCTGGTGGCCGGCAAGGACAACGCGTTCTGCAACACCCGCCAGCAGTACGCCGAGAGCAAGCTCGGCCCCCGCGTCAGCAGCGCCGACCTGCCGGGCTTCTGCATCCAACTCGACGACTTCGACGCCCGGTTCCTGGAGTCCGGTCAGCCTGACTTCTACGAGGCCAGGGTGACCGTGGACGAGGCCGGCGGCGAGCGGCGGCCGGCCGGATTCTCGGTCAATTCCCCGCTGCGCCTCGACGGCGCGAACGTCTACCTGCTGGGCCACGGCTATGCCCCGGTGATCCGCTACACCGACCGGTTCGGCAAGAGCCAGACCAGCAATTTCCCGTTCCTGACGACCGGCGACATCGGCCTGACCAGCGAGGGGCTGGCGGCGTTCCCGGACATCAACGTGGATCCGGCCACGGGTGAGCGGGATGCGAACACGCAGATGGCCTTCTCCGGGCTCTACCTGCCGACCGCGCCGGCCGCCGCGCCCTTCGCCCGCTCCGAGTACCCCACCGAGCGGAATCCGGCGCTGAACCTCGTCGCCTACCAGGGCAACCTGGGCATGGACGCCGGCATCCCCGGCTCGGTCTACAAGCTGGATCAGCGGCAGGTGGATGCCGGCAAGGTCAAGGAGGTCGGCACCAAGCTGCTCCGCAAGGGGGAGACCTGGAAGCTGGACGACGGCACCACGCTCGAGTTCCTGGGCACCGTGCCGTACATCACGCTGTCGGTCCGCTACGACCCCGGCTCGACGCTGCTGCTGGTCAGCTCCGCCGTCCTGCTGGTCGGGCTGATGGGTTCGCTGTTCGGGCGGCGTCGCCGGGTCTTCTTCCGGGTGCTGCCGGCGGGTGCCGCCGACCCCACGAGTGGATCTCCGACGAGCGGTAGTAGTTTGGTCGAGGCCGGTGGCCTGCCGCGCACCGACCATCCCGGGTTCGCCGACGAGTTCGCGCAGCTCGTGGCCGCAGTCGGCGGCGACGGGCGGTCGGACGAGGAGGCCGGTGTCGACCGCGACGGCGGCGACCGGGCCGGAGCGCGAGAAGGAGCCGAGTGATGTCCGCACTCTCCGACCAGCTGGTGTCGTTCGCGATCCTGGCGTACCTGATCGCGATGATCAGCCACGCCGTCGAGTACGCGCTGGGCAACTCCCGCGCCCGGGTCGCCGCGGCACCCGCCCGCGAGCTGGTCGGCGCCGGCGTCGGCGCGGCCGGGGGCAGCACCCCCGCCGCACCCGCCGACACCGGCGCGGCGGCGGCCGAGCGTACGGCCCGACGCGCCCGGCTGGGCGGCCTGGTCGCCGTCGCGGCCACCGCGCTCGGGGCGCTGCTGCACCTCGGGGCGCTGGTCACGCGCGGTCTCGCCGCGGACCGGATGCCCTGGGGCAACATGTACGAGTTCGTGCTCACGGGCACCTGGATCGGGGTCGCCGCCTGGCTGGTGGTGCTCTGGAAGCGGCCGCAGCTGCGCCGCCTCGGGCTGTTCATGTCGCTGGTGATGGTGCTGCTGGTGGCGACCGCCGAGCTGGTGCTCTACACCCCGATCGTGCCGCTGGTGCCGGCGCTCAACTCGTACTGGTTCGTCATCCACGTCTCGACGATCGTCTTCGCCTCCGGCATCTTCCTGCTGGGCGCGGTGCCGGCGGTGGCGTTCCTGATGCGCTCCGGCTACGAGCAGGGTCGGCGCAGCTTCCCGTACACCCTGGCGAAGCGGCTGCCGGCGGCGGCGGCGCTGGAGCGGCTGACCTTCGTGCTGCACGCCTTCGCGTTCCCGGTCTTCACCTTCGCGGTGATCGCCGGGGCGATCTGGGCCGAGGCGGCCTGGGGGCGGCCGTGGGGCTGGGACCCGAAGGAGACCTGGTCGTTCATCTCCTGGGTGATCTACGCCGGCTACCTGCACGCGCGGGCCACCCCGAGCGTGAAGCGGAACGTCGCGACCTGGCTCGCCGTCGTCGGCTTCCTCACCATGCTGATGAACCTCTTCGGCGTGAACATCTTCTTCGAGGGCCTGCACTCCTACGGCGGCCTGGACTGAGCCAGCCTTGCAAGACGTATAACCGCACTTATTATAAGTGTAGTTATACTTCCTGCTGTGCACCTGACGAAGCCGCCCGGGATCTTCGACCGCGACGTCGAGTGGGCTGAGCTGGCCCGCTTCGCCGCCGACGGCCGTCCGGGCGCGACCCTGGGCGTCGTGAGCGGCCGCCGCCGTCAGGGCAAGACCCTGCTGCTGTACGAGCTGGCCCGCGCCACGGGCGGCTTCTACTTCGGGGCGACCGAGGCGACGCAGGCGGACTCGTTGCGGCGTCTGGGCGAGGCGCTCGGTCGGCACGTGGGCGCTCCCGGGCCGGTGCACCTCGCGGACTGGGCGAGCGCGGTCGACGCACTGCTGGCCCTCGGCCGGGACCGGCCGGTCACAGTGGTGGTCGACGAGTTCCCCTACCTGGCTCGGGCGAGCCGGGACCTGCCGTCGGTGATCCAGCACGCGCTCACCCCCGGCCGTGCCGAGCGCACCGCCTCCCGTACCCGTCTCCTGCTGTGTGGTTCGGCGCTCTCGTTCATGGGTGGGCTGCTGGCCGGCTCCGCGCCGCTGCGCGGGCGAGCCGGGCTGGAGCTGCCCGTCGCGCCTCTGGACTACCGGGCCGCCGCGGCGTTCTGGGGATTCGACGATCCGTTGCTCGCCGCCCAGGTGTTCGCCATCGTCGGAGGCACGCCGGCCTACCGACGCGAGTACGTGCAGGACGACACGCCCGACGGGCCGGACGACTTCGACGACTGGGTCGCGCGGGCGGTCCTCAATCCCGCCCGCCCGCTGTTCCGCGAGGCGCGCTACCTGCTCGCCGAGGATCCGGACCTCCGGGACACGGCCCTCTACCACTCGGTGCTGTCGGCGGTCGCCGAAGGCAACGGCACCCGTGGCGGCATCGCGGGTTTCATCGGTCGGAAGAGCACCGATCTGCACCACCCTCTCACCGTGCTCGAGGACGCCGGTCTCCTGGTACGCGAGCCGGACCCTCTGCGCAGCGGCCGCAGCCGCTATCGCATCGCCGAACCGCTGATCACCTTCTACCAGGCCGTCATGCGTCCGGCCTGGACCGCGTTGGAGCAGCGACGCGGCGCGGACGTCTGGCGGCGCTCCCAGCCCCGGTATGCCAGCGCGGTGCTCGGACCGGCGTTCGAGGAGATCGTCCGGCAGTGGGCGTTGCGGTTCGCCGACCAGGAGACGTTGGGCGGCCCGGTTGCCGAGGTGAGCGCGGCGGTCCTCACCGATCCGGCCAGCCGGAGCAGCCACGAACTCGACCTCGTCGCCCTCGGCGAGTCGCCGCTCGGGGACGGTCCGCGTCCCCTGCTCGCCATCGGCGAAGTCAAGTGGGGCCGGCTGCTGGGCCGGCCCCACCTGGATCGACTACAGCGGGCGCGCGAGCTGCTCGTCGCCCGCCCCGGGCTCGACGCGCGCGGTGCGCGGCTGCTGCTGGCCAGCGCCGAGGGGTTCACCGCCGAACTGCGGCAGCTCGCCGCCCACCGACCCGATGTGGTCCTGGTCGATCCTGACCGGCTCTACTCCGGCGCGTAGGCGCGAGACCGAGCAGCCGCGACCGGGCGGTCAGGCCGCGTCGTCCAACTGCCGCCGGACGAGCCGTTCGGTGGCGGTGGCCCCCGTGGGCTGCAACCCGGCGCCGGCGTTCTGCGCCTGGACGTCGATGGTCACCGCGATCCGGTCCGTACCCGCAATGATCATCTCGAAGATCTTGGCGAACCGTACCTCCATCTCCTTGCCGTCGTCGCCGGTCATCACCAGTCGGCTGCCGTGCGTCGCCTCGTGCAACTGCCGCATTCGTAGGCCGGTGATGTCCTTGTAGCGGAAGTCGAAGGCGTCGGCGTTCGACACGATGCACTTGACGAAGTCCCACTCGCAGGAGAAGACCGAGATGCGGGTCTGTCCGAGCAGCAGGATGACGAACTTGTACCGCGAGAACCGACGGATGCCGTCCTTTCCCACCGCCTGTTCGGTGGGCGAGGCGGGACCGATGACGAGTTGCGGCTCGCAGATCAGATCGTCCAGTTCGCGGTCGAGGTGCCGCAGGGCGTGGTCGAGAACTCCGAACTTGTCGAAGTGCAGCCACACGTCCATCTGCTCGTCGCTCGGCTTCGGCTCGGCCGCCGCCAGGTCACGCTCGTACGCCGACGTGAGCGCGTTGTACTGGCCGAATCCCTTGACCAGCAGGACGAGGCCGCCCACACCCACGAGCACCGCGAGGCAGAGGTAACCCGACTCCGACAACGACGCGATCACGAGGATCAGTGCGAGGACCAACCCGATGCCACCGGCGACCATCATGGCCTGCGCCCCACCGGTCGCGGGTGGCACGGGCGTACGGACGAAGTACTTGCGTACGTTCGGCTTGCGTTCCTCGATGCCGGCCTGCGCCACGGCGACGGTGGCCTGCCACAGCCGGTTCTCGCGGTTGCCGAGGAAGGGGGCGATCTCGGCCGCGTGCACCGGGTCGATGTCGCCGGCTCCGGCCTCGATGTCGGCGACGGACGGGCCGGGGTCGTGGCGGTCGGCGTAGTGGTCGCGCTTGACGGCCGCCCAGAGGGCGCGGACGTGCGCCGCGGCGGGGTCGATCTGGAGTGCCCTGCCCAGGTGCTCCTCCACCCGGGTCATCACCTGCTGCGCCTCGCGGCCCATCCGGCTGGGCCGTCTGCCGCCGAGGAGCGCGAGAGCCAGGTAGTAGTGCGGGTCGGAGCCCTTCGCCCCCTTGGCGATCGCCTCGGTGAAGTATTCGGCCGCCCTCTTGTACAGCCGTTCGGCGACGGCTCGCCGCCCGTAGGCCATCAGCTGCTGCGGCCCGTCGGACTTGTTGATGTGCACGTTGTCGGCGTTGATCTGGGCGCCGAAGACGCGCTGGCCGTGCTGGTCGAAGGTGGTCATCAGGAAGCCCCGCCCAACGAGTTCCAGATGGTCGCCATCGCCCCGCCGATCACCGCCAGCGGCGCCGCCGCCTGCAGCACCTCGATGGCCCGCCGCAGCCGTCGCGAGGCCTCGCGTTGGTCGTCGCGGGTCAGGCTCCGGCGGGCGCCGTGCAGGTCGTCGACGACGGTGCGGCCGACCTGCGGGTCGAGGGCGCCGCTGGCCGTGGCCTGTTCCACCGCCCTCAGGACGGCCTCCAGCCGAGGGACGAGTTCCGTCTGGCCGGCGTTGTCGGGCAGACGTTCGAAGGTGCTGTTCCGCAGATCGATGGTTTCGGCGTTGAACTGCCGATCCACGCGCTGGTTCTGCTGATTGAAGGTGGCCATAGCCAACCGTCACCCCCATCTCCGATGGAAAATGTTTCGGATGGTGGTGACGGAACCATTGGAATTGTCTGCGGGCAATGTCGGAAGATTTACGTCCCCGCGCGGATCCGGCGGGGCCCGACTGAACGGCGGACAATTCCGCATGGACGGTGCTGGCCGCGTTCGCACGCGGTGTGTTAGCGGGTGACCGAAAGGCCTATGACCGGCTCGGACGTCCCGGGAAAGGCGCCTGTCGGCGGGTGGGCCGGGTCGGTCCGCGGGGCCGCGCGGCGCGCACCGTTCGGGCTTCGACCGTTCGGGCGACGGCGACCGGGGGTCTTGACGGCGGGCGGCCGTGCTGCTGCCGGCCCCGCCGGGCGCCTGTTGCTCCCGGCTCCGGGCGGGTGCCAGTACCGGATGTCGGCCCGGCAGGAGACCGTCGAGCGCACCCGGGAACCGGGCCGGGGGCCCGCCCCGGGCGTGAACGCCAGGGCGGGGGTCAGCCGCCGAACCAGCCGGGCACGTCGAGGCGGAACGGGTTGGCCGGGGTGACCGCGCGCAGGTCGTCCTCCAGGGCGGCGACCCGGTCGGGGCCGAGGGTGGCGGCCCACCGCTGCCGGAGCTGGTCGAAGACGGCTGCCGAGCGGCGCAGCCCGTCCAGGCCGTGCAGGGTCACCCGGACCAGCTTGCGCCGGGCGTCGCGCGGGTCGTCGGCACGCTCCAGGTAGCCGAGGGCGACGAGCCGGTCCACCGTCTTGCCGGCCGCCTGCTTGGAGACGCCGAGCCGCTGGCCCAGCTCCGTGGCGGTGGTGCCCTCGGCGCCGACGGCCTGGAGGACGAAGCCGTGCAACGGCCGCAGCTCCGGGTGCCCCTGCCGGGCCAGCTCCGCGTGCAGGTCGTCGACGAGCGTACGGAAGCCGGCCAGCAGCAGCAGGGGCAGCAGGAAGCCGGGCCGGTCGGGGTCAGCCGTTGCCACGTTCGACAACCTCGTTTACTGTTTCGACAACCACGTTGACGATCCTACGTCACGCGCGGCGCGTCGCCGATCGGGCCGCGCCGACCGTCCCCGACCCCCGAGAGCAGGCTTGCCGTGCCCCCGTTCACCGCGCACACCGCCGACACCGCACCCGCCGCCGCCCGGCCGACCATGGAGGGCGTACGCCGCAGGCTCGGTCACCTGCCCGCCGCCGTCGGCCTGATGGCCGAGTCCCCGGAGCTGCTCACCGGCTTCCTCACCGTCAACGGCATCTTCGAGAAGTGTGCCCTCGACCCGGTCGAGCGTGAGGTCGTCGTCATGACGGTCGCCACCCGCAACGAGTGCCACCTCTGCGTCGCCATGCACACCGCCGCCCTCGCCCGGCACGGCGCGACGCCCGAGCTGATCGACGCGCTGCGCGCCGGCACGCCGCTGCCCGACGACCGGCTGGAGGCGCTGCGGCGCTTCACCCTCGCCGTGCTCGACCACCGGGGCGCGGTGCCCGAGGACGGGATCGCCGCCTTCCTGACGGCCGGCTACCAGTCCCGGCACGCGCTGGACGTGGTGCTCGGCGTCGGCACGTACACCATCTCCACCCTGGCCAACCGGCTCACCGGCGCCCCGCTCGACGCGCCCCTGGCCGCGTACGCCTGGGAGCCGGCCGCCCGCTGACGCACCCGGACAGCCGAGGGCGGGGTGGGCCGGCCACGGCTTGCCCGAGGCCGGCCCACCTCCGTCGAGGCGTGCCGTTGTCCGGTCAGCCGAGCGTGACCGGGGCGGCGTTGTCAGCCGGATCGTCGTCCGGACGCGGGTAGTCGTAGTACGACCTGACCTCGCCGGGGGCGCCCGCGGGCCCGTCGATCCGCAGGTCGAACGGGACCGTGAAGCTCTGCCCGGCGGGGAACACCGCCCCCAGCCAGCAGACCCAGGACGTCGGAGCGCCGCCCTCGTCGTCGCCGGTCGGCGAGCAGCCGGGCGGGGTGGCCAGCACGGTCACGCCGGCCGGTGGGGTGAAGAGGAACCCGCCGGCGTTGCCGCCGGAGACGGTGCCGTCCGGCACACCCGGACCCTCGTTGCGGATCCCCACGCTCACCCGCACGGTGGCACCGACGGCACCGGTGACGGTGGCGCCCACGGCGACGATGTCGAAGGCGCCGTGGATGTTCCGCAGGTAGGTCCCGCCGCCCGGGCCGGTGGCGGTGACCGGATCGAGCGTCCCGCCGACCGGCCGCAGCCGGAGCGCGCGGTCGGCCTCCCGGCGGGTCAGCCGCACGTTGCCGGGCAGCGGCCCCGCGGTGGCCAGCGGCTCCACGAACTGGGTGATGCGCTTGTCGCCGAGGGCGGCCGGACCGATCGTGGTGGCGAGGCCGTTGCGCAGTTCGTGCCGGATCCCGGGCGCGAACGTGCCCCGCACGGTGCAGACCACCACCGTGGCGAGGACGGGATCGGTGCCGTACCGGCAGTTCCGGTAGCTGGCGGGGTGCAGGCCGACCGGAAAGCGGAAGGTCACCCGGAGATCCTCGGCCGGCTGGTCACCGGCGTTGACCACGGCCACGGGCACGGCGTGGACGTCGCCGACCTCGGCGCCCGAGACGTACTCGTCGACCAGGTCGAGGACATCGGCCCCGGAGCGCACGCTGACGGTCGCCTGCTGGGTGTACGGCTCCAGCCCGTCGGCCCGGACCGTGTAGTCCAGCGTGCCGGTCGCGCCGTCGACGGCGCCCGGAACGGCGCGGAACACCACCGGCACCGTGCCGTTGACGGTGCCGTACTCGTCCGGGGTCGCCTCCGGCGGCATCGGGCAGGTCACCGAGGTGCCCTCGGTGACACACCAGCTGGGGAAGCTGGCCGTGGCGACGCCGGCGAGACCGGTCAGGTCGACGGTGACCCGGGGGGCGGTCGCGCCGCTGCTGCTCAGGTCCAGCGGTGCCGACCGGCCGGGCGCACCGGCCGCGCCGACGGTGAGGTCGTTGAGCCAGCCGCTGACCCAACCGGGGTCGGTCCGCGCGGCGGCCGGGCCGGCCACCGTGCCGGCGCCCGCCGTGACCACGGCCAGCACCGTCAGGGCGCGCAGCACGCTGCCGCGCGGGAAGCGCACAGTTGTCATCGATCTCCTTCGTGGGGTGGGCCGGTCCGCGGAGCCGCGGCGGGCGTCACCGCCGGCCCGGTCGGCGGACCTGATCCTAGTGAGCGCCGGCCCTCCGATCCGGCCCGCCGGAGCGACAATGTTCGATGGCGCGGACTCCGCCGGCAGAAGCGGCCCGGCCGTGCCCGCGCCGACGTGCCGGTGGATCGCCGGTGTCACACCACCCGGCGTGGTCGCCGCCCAGGTCGGTGCGGGAGACTGGCAGGCATGGCGGCTCGTGGCTTCCCGTACACCGATCTCAAGGACTTCCTCGCGGCGCTGGAGCGCGCGGGCGAGCTGCGGCGGGTGAGTGCGCCGGTCGATCCCACCCTGGAGATCAGCGAGATCGTCACCCGGACGGTCCGCGCGGACGGCCCGGCGCTGCTCTTCGAGCGGCCCACCCGGGGCGAGATGCCGGTGGTGATCAACCTCTTCGGCACCGAGAAGCGGATGGCGATGGCGCTCGGCGTCGAGTCGCTGGACGAGGTCGGCGAGCGGATCGGCAACATGCTCAAGCCGGAGCTGCCGGTGGGCCTCTCCGGGATGATGGACGGCCTGGGCAAGGTCAGGCAGCTCACGTCGATGCCGCCGAAGAAGGTCAGGACCGCCCCCTGCCAGCAGGTGGTCTACCGGGGCGACGACGTCGACCTGAACCGGCTGCCGGGGTTGCAGGTCTGGCCGGGTGACGGCGGGATCTTCCACAACTTCGGGCTGACCCACACGAAGCACCCGGAGACCGGCAAGCGCAACCTGGGGCTGTACCGGTTGCAGCAGCACTCGCGGAACAGCATCGGCATGCACTGGCAGATCCACAAGAACTCCACGGCGCACCACGCGGTAGCCGAGCGGCTCGGCCAGCGCCTGCCGGTGGCGATCGCCATCGGCACCGACCCGGCGGTGGCGTACTCGGCCAGCGCGCCGCTCCCCGCCGACATCGACGAATACCTGTTCGCCGGGTACCTGCGCGGCGAGCGGGTCGAGATGGTGGACTGCCTGACCGTCCCGTTGCAGGTGCCGGCGCACGCGCAGATCGTCCTGGAGGGCTACATCGAGCCGGGCGAGCGGCTCCCCGAGGGCCCGTTCGGCGACCACACCGGCTTCTACACCCCGGTGGAGCCCTTCCCGGTGATGCACATCGAGTGCATGACCACGCAGCGCGACCCGGTCTACCACACGATCGTCACGTCGCAGCCGCCCCAGGAGGACCACGGCCTCGGCAAGGCCACCGAGCGGATCTTCGCGCCGCTGCTGCGCTTCCTGATCCCGGACATCGTCGACTACGACCTGCCCGCCGCCGGGGTGTTCCACAACTGCGCGATCGTGTCGATCCGCAAGCGCTACCCGAAGCACGCCCAGAAGGTCATGAACGCGATCTGGGGCGCGCACATGATGTCGCTGACCAAGCTGATCGTGATCGTCGACGAGGACTGCGACGTGCACGACTACAACGAGGTCGCCTTCCGCGCCTTCGGCAACGTCGACTACGCCCGGGACCTGCTGCTCACCGAGGGCCCGGTGGACCACCTGGACCACGCGTCGTACCAGCAGTTCTGGGGCGGCAAGGCGGGCGTCGACGCGACCCGCAAGCTGCCCGAGGAGGGCTACACCCGGGGCTGGCCGGAGGAGATGCGGATGGCCCCCGAGGTCGTCTCCCTGGTCGACAAGCGCTGGAAGGAGTACGGCATCTGATGGCCACCGCCGTCGAACCCGTGCAGCGACCGGGCCGGGTGAAGTCCTTCCTCAAGCTGGTGGCGATCGAGCACTCCGTGTTCGCGCTGCCGTTCGCGTACCTGTCGGCGCTCACCGCGATGCAGGTCGACGGCGGGCGGGTCCGGTGGCTGGACCTGCTGCTGATCACCGTGGCGATGGTCGGCGCGCGGACGTTCGCGATGGCCGCCAACCGGATCCTGGACCGGCGGATCGACGCGCGGAACCCCCGTACCGCCGGCCGGGAGCTGGTCACCGGGGCGGTCAGCGTGCGGACGGCCTGGACCGGCGCGGCGGTCGCGCTCGTGGTCTTCCTCGCCGCCGCCGCCCTGCTCAACCCGCTCTGCCTGGTGCTCGCGCCGCTCGCCGTGGTGCCGCTGGTCGTCTACCCGTACGGCAAGCGGTTCACCAACTGGCCGCACGCGATCCTCGCCGTCGCCCAGGCCGTCGGCCCGGTCGGCGCCTGGCTGGGCGTCACCGGCACCCTCGACGGCTCCTGGCCGGCGTGGCTGCTCGGCGTGGCCGTCGGCCTCTGGATCGGCGGGTTCGACCTGATCTACGCCTGCCAGGACGCCGAGGTGGACCGGCAGATCGGCGTGCACAGCGTGCCGGCCCGCTACGGGCTGCGGTTCGCGCTGCACGCCTCCACCGTCGCGCACGTGGTGACGTTCGCGCTGTTCGTCTGGTTCGGGGCGCTGGTCGGCTTCGGCTGGCTCTGGTGGGTGGGTCTGGCGCTGACCGCCGTCGCCTTCGGCTACCAGCACCTGGTGGTCAGCCCGACCGACCTGAGCAAGGTCAACCGGGCCTTCTTCACCGCCAACGGCTTCGTCGGCATCGCGCTGTTCGTCTTCGCCCTGCTCGACCTGGTGATCCGCCTCGGCCTGCGCGCCTGACCCTGGGCCGTTGCTCGCCCTGCGGGTGCCGGCTGTCGGCGGCTGCGGCCGGGCCAGCCTGGATCGTGTCAAGGTCGGGCCAGGCCAGCCCGTCAGGAAGGGCCCCTTCCTCTACCGGAGGCGTTGACAAGGTGCCGTTCCTTACCGCCGTAGCGGGTGCTCTCCAGGGTCCAGTCGACGGTGGCCCGGACGGCGTTCGCCACCCCGTCGAGGTGGTCGGCGACGGCCCGGTCCAGCGCCGGGCCGAACGACGGCACCCCGGCGCGTAGCTCGACGAAGCGCCGCATCGACGCCCGCCAGCGCTCGGCCGTCAGGCCGACCGCGGTCTCCACCGGCACCCGCTGCTCGGCCGCCGTCGCGAGCACCAGGTTGTGCCCGCCGGCGGTGGCCTCGTCGCGCTCCAGGGAGGCGAGGTCGTTGTACCAGGAGAGCAGGTCGTTGCCGGTGCCGGCGATCTCCCGCAGCAGCGGGTGGTGGTGGACCGGGTCGGGCAGCGGGCGGCCGGTGACGAACTCCACAAGCGGATACGACACGTACGCGGCGGAGGTGGCGCGCCGCAGCGCGACGTACTCGGCGACGCCGGGGCGGCGGCCGGCCGCCTTGTTCGCCGCCTCCCGCCACGTGCCGTCGAGATGGTCGGCGACGGCCCCGGCGAAGCGCAGCCGCCAGCGGGCCGGCATCCGCCGGCGCGGCTCCCGCCACGCGTGCACCAGCAGCCGCCTCAGCGGCCCGGTCAGGCCGGCGTGCCGGAGCCGGGGTCCGGAGTGCAGCAGGGTGAGCGCGCCCGCCCGCAGCGCCCGGATCTGGTCGGCATCGAGCCGGCCCGGCCGGTCGCACGCGTCGTCGACCAGGAAGAACCAGGTGAACAGGGCCGTCAACGCCCGCAGGTCGGCCTCGGTGGCGCCGGGGTAGAGCCGGCCGGCGTACCGGGCGACGCCGGCGTGCGCCAGCCGTTGCGGTGCCTCGTCGTCAGTCGCCAGGCCGAGGCCCGGCAGCAGGTCGCCGACCAGCCACTCCTGCACCCGGTCGGCGTGCGGCGAGAGCCGGGGCGGGATGGGGCACTCCGACCGTAGCGACCAGAGGACCTCGCCGGTCATCACCGATTCCTCCCGGGTTCGATCCCGCTTCGCGTGGGAATCGCCACCGGCAGCATGTCAGGCCGGCGGGATGGGCGCGCTCCCGGCACGACATCGCGCCCGTCGGCGCACAACCGACACCCGAGCGGGACATCTCGGACGCTCCGGGCGGGGGTGCCGGGCACCGGGAGGGGACGACCAGGCAGGCTGGAGGGCATGCGCGAACCATGGGTGGTCGGAGTCTCCGGGGCGTCCGGCACGCCGTACGCGGCGGCCGTCGTGCGGGCGCTGCTCGACGCCGGCGAGCCGGTGGACCTGATCGTCTCCCGGGCCGCCCGGCTGACCGTCCTCGACGAGACCGGGCACCCGTTCCGGGACGCACACTGGGCCGACGACCTCGCCGCCTGGCTGGGCCGCGACCTGGCGGGAGCCGACGTGCGGCACTGGCCCGCCGGCGACCTCGCCGCCGGCCCGAGCAGCGGTTCCTACCGGGTACGCGGGATGGCCGTGGTCCCGGCGAGCACGGCGGCGTGTGCCGGCATCGCGATCGGGCTCTCCAAGGACCTGTTGCAGCGGGCCGCCGAGGTCAACCTCAAGGAGCGCCGGCCGGTGGTGGTGGTGCCCCGGGAGACGCCGGTGACCCGCAGCCACCTGGAGCATCTGATCGCGCTGCACGACGCCGGAGCGGTGGTGCTGCCGGCGAGTCCCGGCTTCTACGGCGCCGGGGCGGCGGCCACCGCTCCGCAGCTCGTCGACTTCGTGGCCGGCAAGGTGCTGGACGCCCTCGGCGTACCGCACACGCTGTTCCGACGCTGGTCGGGTGAGCTGGGCGTGGCGCGGGAGTGACCCGGGCCCGGCTCACCGCGACGCGGACCGGAGCTTCCGTCCGGCCCGCGTGATGATCCGCACCATTCAGTACATGCCGGCGTTGGCCGGGCCCGGCCCGGTCGAGGTGGCCGGCCCCGCGTTACGCGGCTTGCCGACGTCTTCCGCCTCGTCCAACATGCCCTCCCCCTCAAGCAGGGCCCGCACCTCGGATTCCCGAAACCGGCGATGCCCGCCTGGAGTCCGGATGCTGCCTATCCGGCCCGCCGCTGCCCATCGCGTCACAGTCTTCGGGTCAACCCGAAACAGCGCGGCAACTTCACCCGGTGTCAGCAGGCGATCTCCAGTGTCCACAGCCCCCTCCTCGCGTCGACGAAGCCCCCGGCTGAACACACTGCCCCCGGCCGGTGCGAGCCCAGAGCCGTCATGAGGGACGTATGGCAATTACAGCACCAGCGACCTGGCCTGTCCGCCAAACGCGAAAAACGCACTGAGTGGGAAGTTAGGAAATATTACCTGCGTGCGGCTCCCTTGACTGTCGGTTTGCAGACGACTACACCCTGTCATGTCCAACGCGCGCCGGATGCCCGACGTTACGCCCGGACCGCTAGGGTCACAGTCCGTGGACGCCATCGACCTGAGCCTCGTGGAGCTGCTACGCGGCAACGCCCGCCTGTCCTACGCCGAGCTGGCCCGACAGGTCGGCCTCTCCGCGCCCGCCGTGCACGAGCGGGTCGGCAAGCTGGAGTCCAGCGGCGTGATCCGGGCCTACCGGGCGGAGGTGGAGCCCGAGGCGATCGGCTTCGCCGTCACCGCGCTCATCGGGATCGTCGAGGATTCCGGCGGCGACACCGACGACGTGCTGGAGGCCTTCCGGCAGATGCCCGAGATCGAATCCTGCTACTTCATGGCCGGCGTCGAGTCGTTCCTGCTCAAGGCCAGGGTCGGCACCATCGCCGAGCTGGAGCGGCTCATCGTGCGGCTGAACCGGACCCCGGGCGTCGCCTCCACCCGGACCGGCATCGCCCTCTCCACGAAGTGGGAGAACCGGCCACAGGCCCCGGTGCCTCCCACCACCTGACCCGCCCCGCCCCGACGGCCGCGGCCGGTCACCTGCGGCCGTCGGACGACCGCGTCCCGCCACCCCCGGCCGTCGGTCGCCAGACGGCCGCGTCCGGCCGGCTCTGGCGCGCGGTCGCCGGGCGGCGATAGCGTGCGCCGATGACGAAGCCAGCCCCCGGGGCGGCGGTGGTCACCGGCGCGGCCGGCGGCCTCGGCCGCGCCATCGCCGCCGCGCTGCACGCCGACGGCTGGCCGGTGCTCCTCACCGACCACGACGACCAGGCGGTGGCCCGCGCCGCCGCCCCGCTGGGCGGCTGGTCGCGCCGGCTGGACGTACGCGACTCCGACGCCTGCGCCGCCGTCGCCGCCGAGGCCGCCGGCCGGGGCGGGCTC
Source organism: Micromonospora sp. NPDC049060 (assembly GCF_040649055.1). Lineage (NCBI taxonomy): Bacteria > Bacillati > Actinomycetota > Actinomycetes > Micromonosporales > Micromonosporaceae > Micromonospora > Micromonospora sp. NPDC049060. The sequence goes on along the minus strand of NZ_JBEZEV010000005.1, from coordinate 16,942 downwards.
GGCCTCTGGGTGAACAACGCGGGGATCCTCGTCACCGGCCCCTCGTGGGAGCACGACGCGGCGACCCGCCGCCGGGTGGTCGAGGTCAACGCCCTCGGCGCGATGAACGGCACCCTCGCCGCCCTCGCCGTCATGCGGGAACAGGGGCACGGGCACGTGGTCAACGTCGTGTCGCTGGCCGGCCTGGTGGCCGCGCCCGGCGAGACCGTCTACGCGGCCAGCAAGCACGCCCTCGTCGCGTTCAGCATCGGCACCCTCGCCGACCTGCGGCTGGCCGGGCACCGGGGCGTACACGTGTCGTGCCTGTGCCCGGACGGGATCTGGACGCCGATGCTGCACGACCGGCTCGACGACCCGGGCGCCGCGGCCTCCTTCACCGGGACGCTGCTGACCCCCGAGCGGGTGGCCCGGCGGGCCGCGCGGCTGGCCCGGCGGCCCCGCCCGGTGGTCAGCGTCCCCCGCTGGCGCGGCGCGCAGGTCCGGCTCCTCGACGCGCTGCCCGGCGTCGCCGTGCGCCTCGCCCCGCTGATCCTCGCGGCCGGCCGGGCCGGGCAGCGCCGCCAGCGCCGCCGGATCGGGGCCGGTCCGCGGTGAGCGGGCTTGCTAAGTTTCGAACGTGACTCACATCGACCGGTGCGACGAGGCCAGCCGGCGCTGGGTGACCGAGGCGATCGCCGCCGTGGAGGCGGACGCCAACCGCTCCGCCGACACCCACCTGCTGCCGTTCCCACTTCCCCGGTCGTGGGGGATCGACCTCTACCTCAAGGACGAGTCGGTGCACCCGACCGGCTCGCTGAAGCACCGGCTGGCCCGTTCGCTCTTCCTCTACGGGCTGTGCAACGGCTGGATCGGCCCGGAGACCACGATCGTGGAGGCGTCCTCCGGCTCGACGGCGGTCTCCGAGGCATACTTCGCGCGGATGCTGGGGCTGCCGTTCATCGCGGTGATGCCCGCCTCCACCTCGCCGGAGAAGATCGCCCAGATCGAGTTCCAGGGTGGCCGCTGCCATCTCGTCGACGACCCGGCCAAGGTGGTCGTCGAGGCCCGCTGGCTGGCGGAGGACTCCGGCGGGCACTTCATGGACCAGTTCACCTACGCCGAGCGCGCCACCGACTGGCGGGGCAACAACAACATCGCCGAGTCGATCTACGCGCAGCTCGCCCTGGAACGGCACCCGGTGCCGGCGTGGGTCGTGGTGGGCGCCGGCACGGGCGGCACCAGCGCCACCATCGGCCGCTACGCCCGCTACCAGCGGCTGCCCACCAAGTTGTGCGTGGTCGACCCGGAGAACTCCGCGTTCTATCCCGCCTGGCAGGCCGCCGACTGGTCGGTGCGCACCGGGCGGGGTTCCCGCATCGAGGGGATCGGCCGGCCGACCGTCGAGGCGTCGTTCGTGCCGTCGGTGGTGGACCGGATGGTCCAGGTGCCCGACGCCGCCTCGCTGGCCGCCATGCGCGCCGGTTCGGCCGTGCTCGGCCGCCGGGTGGGCGGCTCGACCGGCACCAACCTGTGGGGCGCCTTCGGGCTGATCGCGGAGCTGCTCGCCGAGGGCCGCACCGGCTCGGTGGTCACCCTGATCTGCGACGCCGGCGACCGCTACGCCGACACCTACTACTCCGACGACTGGCTGGCCGCCCAGGGACTGGACCCGACCCCGCACGTGGCGACCGTCGAGCGCTTCCTCAGCACGGGCGCCTGGCCGGCCTGAGCCGCCTGCCTGGCCTGCGCCGCGGGGTGGCCGCGCCAGCCTGGCCGGCCCGGGGCGTCGGGGGAGGCGTCCGCAGCCCGGTCAGCGCGGGTCGACGCGCTCGGCCAGCCCGGGGTAGCGCACCACGTAGCCGTCGCCGTCGAGGTCGATGTCGGTGGTGAAGGTGTCGCTGGTGAAGCGGACCCGGCCGGGGCCGAGCGGGGTGTAGACCTGCTCGGCGGGCACCACCAGCAGGCTGGGCACCAGCACCCAGGCGACGTCGATCCGGTGCGGGGTGTCGGCCGCGGCGCGGGGCAGCCCGAGCCGGCGCACCGGTAGCGCGTTGAACAGCGCCGCCCCGCCGAGGTCGACGTCCACCGCCCCGGCCAGCCGGCCCGGGTCGTCCGTGCCGGGCAGCCCGACCGGCGGGTGGCCGGCCGCCCGCAGCGCCGCGTCCAGGTCACCCTGCTCGGCGGTGGTCACCCGCCACCCGTCGGTCACCCGCTCCAGGCGTACGCTCCGCAGCCACCCGGTGCCCTCCGCCTCGACCTCGACGCGGAGGGTGGCCCACTCCGGGTCGGTGGCGAGCTGGTAGCGGCAGGTGTAGGGGATCGGGTCGACAGCCGTGAGCGTGCCCCGCGCCGTCAGTCCACGGCCGTCGTCGAACAGCGCGTGCTCCGCGCCGGCGGTGTCCGTCCGGGTCCAGAAGAGCGACTTCGGCATGGTCGGCATGAGCCGGACGTTACGCGACCCGGCCGACACCGGCAGCGAATGCGCGAACGCCGCCGCGGAGCCTGAGCCCCGCGACGGCGTTCGTGGATGACGCTGTCGGTCAGTGGGTACGCGCCGGCGGACGCCCGCCGAAGCCCCGCCGGTCGTCGCGCGGCCGGTCGTCGCGCCCCCGGCCCTCGGGCCGGAAGCCGCCCCGGTCGCCGAAGCGCCGCTCGCCCTGCGGACGGTCGCCGTAGCCGCGGCTGTCAGCCGGACGGTCGGAGTAGCCACGGCCGTCGGTCGGCCGGTCGCCGTAGCGGCGTTCGCCCTGCGGGCGGTCGCCGTAGGCACGGCTGTCGGTCGGCCGGTCGCCGTAGCGCCGCTCGCCCTGGGGCCGGTCGCCGTAGCCGCGGCCGTCGGTCGGGCGGTCGGAGTAGCGCCGCTCGCCCTGCGGACGGTCGCCGTAGCCGCGGCTGTCGGTCGGGCGGTCGGAGTAGCGCCGCTCGCCCTGGGGCCGGTCGCCGTAGCGGCGCTCGCCCCGGGTGTCGCGGTCGCCGTAGCGGCGCGGGCCGCCCGGCCGGTCGCCGTGCCGGCGCGGCTCCTCGGCCTCGATGCGCACCGGGACGCCGCTCGGCTCGCGGGCGCCGGTCAGCTCGGCGAGCGCCGGGTCGCCGACCCGCACCCGGGTCTCGGCCGGTGCCACGCCGGCCTTCTCCAGCATGGCGAGCGTGGTCCGCCGCTGCTTCGGCAGCACCAGCGTGGCCACCGCGCCGGACTCGCCGGCCCGGGCGGTACGCCCCGCGCGGTGCAGGTAGTCCTTCGGGTCCTTCGGCGGGTCGACGTGCAGCACCAGCGAGACACCGTCGACGTGGATGCCCCGGGCCGCCACGTCCGTGGCGACCAGCACGTTCACGCGTCCCTCACGGAACTCGGCCAGCGTGCGGGTACGCATCCGCTGGGTCTTGCCGCCGTGCAGCCCGCCCGCCCGTACGCCGACGGCGGCCAGCTGCTCGACCAACCGGTCGACGCCGAGCTGGGTGCGGGCGAAGACCATCGTCCGACCGTCCCGGGCCGCGATGGACGCGGCGACCGGGAACTTGTCGTGCGGCGGGATCAGCAGCATGTGGTGGTCCATGGTGGACACCGAGGCGGTGGACGGGGCGGTGGAGTGCGTCACCGGGTCGGTCATGAACCGCTTGACCAGCGCGTCGACGTCGCCGTCCAGGGTCGCCGAGAAGAGCAGCCGCTGGGTGCCGGCCGGCGTCTTCGCCAGCAGTTCGGTGACCTCGGGCAGGAAGCCCATGTCGGCCATCTGGTCGGCCTCGTCGAGGACCGTGACCTCGATGTCGTCCAGGTGGCAGACGCCCCGGGCGATCAGGTCGCCCAGCCGGCCCGGGGTGGCCACGATGATCTCCACCCCGCGCCGCAGGGCGTCGATCTGCCGGTCGTACGGCACGCCGCCGACGGCGGTCTTCAGGAACACGCCGACGGCCTTGCCGAGCGGCATCAGCGCGTCGTTGACCTGCATCGCGAGTTCCCGGGTCGGCACCAGGACCAGGGCCCGGGGGCGCAACGGCCGGGCCCGGTTGCGGTCGGCGACCAGGGCGAGCAGGGGCAGGCCGAAGGCCAAGGTCTTGCCGGAGCCGGTCTGGCCACGGCCGAGGACGTCGCGGCCGGCGAGCGCGTCGGGCATGGTGGCGCGCTGGATCTCGAACGGGGTGGTGATGCCCTGCCGGGCGAGCGCCTGGACCAGCGGCTGGGGCAGCCCCAGCGCGGCGAAGTCGGTGGCCTCGGGCGTCGCCGGGGCGGCCGGGTCCTGGACGGTGCCGTCCCGCTCGACGGCGGTCTGCGCGTCGGCGGAGTCGAGGGCGGGCAGGAACGTGCTGGGTTCAGCAAAGGTCGTCAAGAAATGCCTTTCGAGCGGGGCGCATCTTCGCGATGGCCTGCCGCAGCTGAACGCCGCCGAATCGCCCGCAAGATCGCCCATGGGCGCGCAGGGCGCGCCGGGTCAGTGATCCTCACCAGTGTACGGCGACAGGACGAACCCGCCACCCGACCACGGACGGGTAGTGGGCGGGCTCACCAATCGTCGTACGCGGCTCACTTGTTCAGGACGCCGCCCACCAGCCCACCCACCGTGTCGTTGGCGAGCAGCACGACCAGCACGCTGATCGCCACGAGCAGGCCCAGCGAGGCGGCCAGTACGACCACCACCTTGGCGGTGCTGGAGCGCTGCTCGGTGGGGGTCTCCGTCCAGCCCTGGGCAAGGATGTGCCCGGTCAACGAGCCGGAGTTCTCCACCGGGTTGTTCGGGAACGCCACGGTGTTGAAGCCCGGGCCCTCGGTGGCGGCTCCGGCACCCGCGCCGTAGATGGTGCCCAGGTCGGGTCCGCCGTCGTAGCGGCCCGCGGGGGCGCCCCCGGCCTGCCCGACGCGCGTGGCCGGGCCGCCGCCGTCGACGCGACCGCTCAGCCGGCGTGCCTCCCGGGGCGCGGTGGCCGGCTCGGCGCCACCGGGCCGGCGGTCGCCCGGGTTGGTGGGCGGCGGCCAGCCGGGCAGCGCGGGAGCGGGCACGCCCGGCGGCCCGGACACCGGAGGCGCAGAGAACGGCGGCGAAGATGCCGGCGGTGCGGAGAACGGGGGCGCGACCGCCGGGGGCGCGGATGCCGGCGACGCTACCGCCGGGGGCGCGGAGAACGACGGCGCGGAGAACGGCGGCGCGGAGAACGAGGGTGCGCCGGCCGGTGGCGCGGAGAACGGCGGCGCGGAGAACGGCGGCGCGGAGAACGACGGCGTGACCGCTGGTGGCGCGGAGAACGGCGGCGCGCCCGCGACGGGGCCCGGTGCCGGTCCAGCGCTCGCGACGGCCGTGAGGGGCGGCGGCGGGAACGGTGGCGCCGGCGTCGGGCCGGGCGGGGGCGGCGGGGCGGGCACCGGCGGCCCGGGTGGCGGCGTGGGCGGACCCGGCACGGGCGGTACCGGTGCCGGCGGCCTGGGTCCCGGTCCCGGGGGTACCGGGCCGGGCGGGTAGGGACCGGGGACCGGCGGCGTCGGCGTCGGGACCGGAGGGGCCGGCGACGGCGGGTTCGGACCCGGTACCGGCGGAGTGGGGGCCGGCGCCGGCTCGGGCTCCGGGACGGGCGGGGTCGGCGGCTGCGCCGGCTCCGGCGGCTGGGCGGGCTCCGGCGGCTCCGGGTTGACCGGCGCCGCCCGGTAGATCCGGGCCTCGCCCGTCCGGGAGCGGATGGCCCCGGCCTCGTCGGCCGAGATCCGCCGCATGCCCGGTACGGCGGCGCTGGCCCGCGCCCCCGCCGTGCCCCGCTGACCGGGGACCGGGGTGGCCGCCGGAGCACCCGTCCCGGCGGCCCGGTAGGTGGTGCCGGCGCTCGGGCCGGGCGGCGGTACCGCCTCGCTCCCGCCGGGCGCGGCGGCGGTGGCCACGGACACCCGGCCCCGGGCCGGCGCGTCGGGCTGTCGGCGTACGTCGTCGGGGGACGGCTCGGTCGACGACCCGGACGGCCCCGCCGCGCCGTCGGCTGTGGCCGGCGTCGGTGCGCCGACGGACGTCAGGGGATGCGGTGCCCCGGCACCGCTCCGGTCGGGCGCGGATCCGTGGTCGACCGGCTCCGCCGGAACCTTTTGCTCGGCCATGCTCGCCCTCCGCGCACGCTCGCGCCCGGATCCGCGACATCGGACCGGGCGTGCCTGTCTGTCACCGTGCCACATTCCGGCCCGACGGCACAGCCGGAGCGTGTTCCGGGGGCGATGTCGGGCCGATCCCGTCGGTCGGCCCGGGGACCGTGGTCAGCTGCCGGAGCTCGCCGAGGCGGTGGCCGACGTGCTGGCCGAGGTGCTGGCCGCCGGATCGGAACTGCTCTGCGCCGTGGTCGGCGCCACACTGCCCCCCGAGGGGCTCGGCGACGAGGCGTCCGAGCTGCTCGGGGACGGCGACGGCGAGGTCGACGTGTCGGGCGTGGGCGTGGGCGAGGGGGTGCCGGTCGGCGTCGGGGACGGCGAGGTCGACGGTGACGTCGACGGGCTCGGCGACGGCGAGGTCGGCGAGGTCGGCTTCGGGCTGGTCGGCGGCTTCGTCGCGGGCGGCTTGCTCGGCGTCGGCGTCGGCGAGGGGGTGCTGACCGGCGCGGGCACCGCCCCGATGACGCGGGTGGCGGCGTAGAGGCGCGACCAGCGGACGGTGGAGATCTTCACCACGTCGCCGGTGGTCGGCGCGTGGATCATCTTGCCGCCGCCGACGTACATGCCCATGTGGTGGATCGTCGTCCAGCTGGTGCCGGAGGCGAAGAAGAGCAGGTCACCGGGGAGCAGCGCGGTGCGGGACACGGTGCGGGACCGGGTGGCGTAGTACTGGTCCCGGGAGACCCGGGGCAGCCCGTAGTAGCCCGCCGACCGGTAGGCGGCGTAGATCAGGCCGGAGCAGTCGAACCGGTCCGGCCCCTCGGCGGCCCACAGATAGGGGTCGCCGAGCTGCGCCTTGGCGTACGCCAGGGCCTTCAGCGCCGTCGGGTGGGCGGCCAGTCCGTTGGCGGTCTCGTTGCCGAGGTAGCCGGCACCGAGGCGCTGCTCGGCGGCCTCCTGCTGGCGTTCGATCTCGACGAGCTGGGCGGCGTTGTCCCGCTTCAGCTTGTCCAGCTTCTTCTCGGCCGCGCGCAGGGCCTTCTCGCCGGCGGAGTATTCCGTCCTGGCGCCCGTGAGGCGGGAGTCGGCCGAGACCATCGCCTGGCTGGCGGCCTGCTCGCCGGTGCGGGCCCGGGACACCTCGCCCTGGGCGGCGGTGGTGCCGCCCTCGGCCTTCTCGCCCCGGATGATCCGGGAGAGCCGGCTCAGTTCGTGCAGGTCGTTGGCGAACTCGCCCGGCGGGAGGGCGGCGGCGGCCTTGAAGGCGCCCGCGGCGGCGGCGTCGGCGCCCTCCTGGGCGCGCGCCACCGCGTCCCGGGCGAGGGCGAGGTTGCGCTCGGCGGTGGCACGCTGCGTCTCGGCCTCGGTGCGCTTCTGCTGGAGCAGGAGCAGCTGGTCACGGAGCTGCCCGACCTGGGCCTCGGCGGCGTAGATCTGGGCGGCGAGCGGGCCGTTGCCGACGTTGCCGGCCGGCACGCCGGGGACCGCGCCCGGCAGCCCGGGAACCGTGCCCGGCACGCCCGGGACCGTGCCCGGTAGCCCCGGGACCGGCGTGCCGCCGGGGAGCTGGAGCTGGCCGCTGTAGGACGGCCGGGACCCGGTGTCGGGGACGCTGGTGGGCAGCGACGGGTCGGCCTGGACCGGGTTGGCGAGGACCGTGGCGGCGACGGCGCCGAGCAGGGCGGACCAGAGCGCCGGGCGCAGCACCGGCGAGATCACCGGACTCCGCCGTCGCTGCCGTCGCCCGTGCCTGCTGTCGCCCATTCCGCTCCCCGTCCGGCCTGCGTCGCCGCGCCGGTGGGCGCGGCCGTCGGGACGCTACCAGTGTGTGGCGAACGTCCCACCCTGTCTTACCGCACCCAGGCAACGATGTCGATGCGTCGGCAGGTAACGGGAGCCTGTGAGTTCGGTGAACCGGCGCACGGGGGCCGACCATGCTGCGGCGGCGTCGGCGGGCCGACGTACGCTCGATTCCTACCGCAGGTGGAAGGGACGTGGCTTTCGATGGACGCCGGACTCAAGCGTGAGCTCGAAGCGAAGGTGTACGCCGGCGAGCGGCTGACCCGTGAGGACGGGATCGCCCTCTACGACAGCGACGACCTCGCGTGGCTCGGCCGGCTGGCGCACCACCGGCGCACCGAGCTCAACGGCGACCGGGTGATGTTCAACGTCAACCGGCACCTCAACCTGACAAACGTCTGCTCCGCCTCGTGCGCGTACTGCTCGTTCCAGCGCAAGCCGGGCGAGAAGGACGCCTACACGATGCGCATCGACGAGGCGGTCCGCAAGGCCAAGGAGATGGAGGACGAGCAGCTCACCGAGCTGCACATCGTCAACGGCCTGCACCCGACCCTGCCCTGGCGCTACTACCCGAAGGTGCTGCGCGAGCTGAAGGCGGCGCTGCCGAACGTCAAGCTCAAGTGCTTCACCGCGACCGAGGTGCAGTGGTTCGAGAAGATCAGCGGGCTGAGCGCCGACGAGATCCTCGACGAGCTGATGGACGCCGGCCTGGAGTCGCTGACCGGCGGCGGCGCGGAGATCTTCGACTGGGAGGTCCGCCAGCACATCGTCGACCACGCCTGCCACTGGGAGGACTGGTCGCGGATCCACGCCCTGGCGCACAGCAAGGGCATGAAGACCCCGGCGACGATGCTCTACGGCCACATCGAGGAGCCCCGGCACCGGGTGGACCACGTGCTGCGGCTGCGCGAGCTCCAGGACGAGACGGGCGGCTTCGCGGTCTTCATCCCGTTGCGCTACCAGCACGACTTCGTCGACTCGGCGGACGGCAAGATCCGTAACCGGATCCAGGCCCGGACGACGATGGCGTCGCCGGCCGAGTCGCTGAAGACCTTCGCGGTCTCCCGGCTGCTCTTCGACAACGTCCCGCACGTGAAGTGCTTCTGGGTCATGCACGGGCTGTCGGTCGCCCAGCTCTCGCTCAACTTCGGCGTCGACGACCTGGACGGCTCGGTCGTCGAATACAAGATCACCCACGACGCCGACTCGTACGGCACCCCGAACACGATGCACCGGGACGACCTGCTGCACCTGATCTGGGACGCCGGCTTCCGCCCCGTCGAGCGGAACACCCGCTACGAGGTGGTCCGCGAGTACGACGCCCCCGCGTCCCTGGCCGAGCGCCGCGCCGAGCCGCAGCAGGTCTGGGCCTGAGTCGGCACGTACCCTTCCAGACCATGACCGAGCAGCGGAGCGGATTCCCCCGGCGCGACGCCGAGGGGCGCATCCTCACCCTGGGCGACCTGCTCGGGGTGAGCCTGGCCGGCCTGGTCATCGGCGTGCTGGCGGTGGTGCTGTTCGACTGGGCGTTCGCGCTGATCGGCAGCGGCGAATTCGGGCGGTCGAACGGCTGGCTGGCGATCATCCTGCCGGCCTGGCTGTTCTGGGACGACTTCCGCGCCTGGGAGTTCGGCGCGGCCCGGGTGGTGTCGGCGCTGGCGGCCGTCGCCGTGGGCGTGGTCGCCGGGCTCGTGGTGGCCGGCCTCGCCGCCGGTCTCCCGCCGCTGCTCTCCGGTGGGCTGGGGGCGGCGACCTTCACCCTCGGGTACGCGGTGGTCTGGTTCCACGGCGTCCACTGGCTGGCCCGCCGGACGGGCTGAACCTGCCGCCGGAGCCCCGGCGCGGAGAACGGAGTGCGGAACGTGAGCGCGGCGGTCAAGTACACGCTGGGCCGGCTCGGCCTGTTCGTCGCCGTGCTGGCGGCCCTCTGGCTGGTCGAGATGGACATCTTCATCAAGCTGATGGTGGCGCTGGCCTTCTCGGCCGCGCTGTCGTTCTTCCTGCTGAAGGGCTGGCGGGACGAGATGGCCGAGGAGATGGCCACCGCCGCCGAGCGTCGTCGCGCCGAGAAGGAGCGGCTCCGCTCCGCCCTCGCCGGCGAGGACGAGCCCGGAGGCGACGAGCAACAGGGTGGCGCCCGTTGATCAGCGCCCTCCAAAGCCCCACCTTGCCCTGCCGCGTCGAGTAACGGTGTGACCGCATCCGCGTATCCCTCTTCGGCCCCTGTCGAGCTGCCCCGTCTGTGCTACCGCCCGGCCGAAACGCCCGGCACCCGCCGTAACCACGACTGACCGCCGGTGGACCACCACGGCCGGGACCGTGGCGGCGGAGATCTTGGCACGAAAGCGCCCCTGGAGGGGCACTCTCTTGCCAAGGTCCATGGCTGTCCCGAAGAGTAGAACGGAATTTCCGGAAGGTGGCAGCCTCCGACCACGGATGGCAGCGCTAGCTGTGCTTCAGGGAGTCGAGGAACGCACGCCAGCCCTAAGCGTCGAAGGCCAGCGCAGGGCCGCCGTATCGGCGCGGGGTGGTTCACCAGGTGTCGGGGCGGTCGAGGTCGTGGACCGGCTGGTACCCGCTCAGCGCCGTCAGGCCTTCCGACTCGGTGTAGCCGTTCCCCCAACCCTTGAGGAACGCCTCGACCATGAACGGCTTGACGTACATCTCCAGCACGTCGCTGCCCTGCCGGCGTGCCCGGTGGGGCCCTGCGACGAGGTCGGCTTCCCTGGCGTCGCGCCCCGGCACAGGTTGCGCCCGAACCGTCAGCCAGCGCCCGGAATCGTCCCCTACCGTCAGCGAGGCCTCATCGAAGGAGCCGTGCTCCGACCGGGAAAGCGTGACCGAGCAGCCGAGCAGCCGCCCACCTGGCGGCAGTGACCGCAGGCGGAACGGCACCACGCAGCGGTGGGCGCCGTCGAACCGGACGCGACTCGCCGCGTCCGTCGCCTCGTCGCGGCCGGTCGCGTAGATGTCGAGCTGAGCCCACAGCCCGTCGACGGGTTGCCAGCGGACGAACCACAGTTTCGTATCGAGCCAAGCGACCCCCGGGCGGCCTCCGACTCGCACATCGGTCGGCGGCTGCGGTCGCCCCGCCGACGACAACGTCTGCTGCAGCCCATCGAGCGTCGCGACGCTGCGCGCCAACGCGAACCGGGCCTGCCCGGTCGGGCCCCGGAACTCGACGCTCTCGACCCCACGGCCGGCGCTCCAGGTCGCGGACGAGGCATCGCTGACCAGGCTGTCGGTCGTGAAGTGCACCACGCCGGGGTCGGCCCCCACATCCTCGGGCCGTGCGATGGCGCCGGGCTGGCCCGGTGCGGCCGGCAGCACGAGTGCCGTGGCCGGCACGGTCGCGCCATCGGGTGCCCGACCGGACGGCAGCACCATGACCGCCGCGGCCAGGACGACGCACGCCGCCGCCGTCCCCGCGGTGGCCAGCCAGCGGCGGCGCAGCCGGAGGTGGTGGCCGCGACGCCTGGCGTGTTCCACGATCGGCGCGGGGTCGATGTCGCCGCCCGCGTGGTGCCTGAGCGTCGTGGCGAGCTGCTGATCGAGATCGCTGGACATCAGAACTCTCCTCCAGTCCGGGCGGAGGCGGATGCGGATGCTTCCTGTCGCTTGCGGAGTGCCGCCAGGGCCCGCATCGCGTGGGTACGGACTGTGCCGGTGGAACAGTCCATGATCTCGGCGATCGACGTGTCGTCGAGATCCTCGTAGTAGCGCAGGACGATGACGGTGCGTTGACGCGCCGGCAGGGTGCGGACGAGCCGCCACAGCGCGTCGCGTTCGGCGACACCGGCGGCCTCGTCCGTAGCGCCCGGCCGATCGTGCACGTCGGCGACGGAGATCTCCTGGCTGCTGCGCCGGCGCCACCACGAGTGGTGGGCGTTGACGAGCATCCGACGGACGTACGCATCGGGTCGATCCGTCCGGGAGATGCGCGCCCAGCGGGCGTACGCCCTGGCGAGGACATCCTGAACCAGGTCCTCGGCCCGATGCTCGTCACCGGTCAGCAACCGGGCGAGCCGCACCAGCGCCGAAGTGCGGGCGAACGCGTACTCCTCGAAGGTCACGCCCTATCAACGTCGCAAGTCGGCCAACCCGTAGACATCCGGCGAGCACCTCTCGAACAGACTTGTCCGCAACGGCCGAGGGGCCCGGTCGCCGGCCTGAGCCGGGCGACGCGGACCCCTCGATCAGGTCGGTGTCAGGTCACCAGTTGGTGGAGCCGGCCACCTTCGGCCACGGCTTCGTCGTGGGCTTGATCAGGTAGACGACGCCGCCGGGGCCGCCGGACACCCCGCCGCTGGCGTTGATCCGCTTGGTCCGCAGCCAGATCTGCTCGAACTGCTCACGCTTGTAGACGTTGCGCACCACGTCGTTGCTCGACGAGGCCGGGTCGTTGACGATCACGTCGCCCTCGGCGGTGAAGCCGACGATGACGAACAGGTGCCCGGAGGTGCCGTAGTTCGCCCCGTCCAGCTCGCTGGCGAGGAAGGACTGGCTGGTCACCACCGGGATCCCGGCGGCGATGAAGCGCTCCACCTCGTCCAGCGAGTGCAGCCGGGTGACCCGCGCCTCCAGGCCGGGGAAGCTGGCCGCGTACGCGGTGTTGAAGGGCCAGTTGCCCGCGCCGTCGTACTGGTAGTCGTAGACCATCCGGGCGGCGTGGTTGACCGTCGGGTCCGGGTAGGTCGGGTCGACCCAGGAGGTCTCCTCCTCGGACGCCTTGCGGCCCCAGTACTCGATCACCATCGTGGTGGAGGTGGGGGAGCACCAGGCCTGGCCGCCGCCGTCGTACTCGGGGTAGTGGCCGGCGTGGACGTTCTGCGAGTAGCGGGGGACGGCGAGTTCCCTGCCCCAGGCGATGCCGCCCTTGCTCGGCTCGACGGTGAACCGGTCGGGGACGTTCGAGCTCATCGCGCCCAGGGTGTGGACCACCGGCGCGGCCTGCTGGCCCGGCGCCCGGTAGAGGGTCAGCCGCAGCTGGTACCCCCGCAGCAGCACCCCGACGGAGGCGTCGTCGATGCTGAAGGTGTCGGTCCAGATGGTCGACCAGGGGTCGCCCTGCCGGTTGACGCTGGTGCGCTTGATGTCGGCGTCACCGGAGGCCCACCGGCCCATCACGTACCACTTGGTCTGGACGCCGGTGTTGTACGTGCCCTGCATCTCCACCTGGATCCAGGTGCCGGCCGGGGTCTTCGCGTTCCACGAGGCGATCAGCTCGGTGGCGTCGAACCCGACCTGGGTGACCGGGGAGGTCCAGGTCGCGTACTCCCAGCTCTTGGTGACGCCGGTGTGCGGGTCGGTGTAGTCGGTGGTGCCGAGCGGCCGGGCCATCGTCACACCCGGCCGGAGGCCGGGGACGGCCGTGGTGCCGGCGTGGGTGCCGCGACGCCAGTCGGGGTAGCGGGACCAGTCCTGGAAGGTGATCTGTTCGTCGTGGACCACCGGGCGGGTGGTCGACGGTGCCGTTACGGGCGCGGCGACGGCGGGTGCCGCGGTGCCGAGAAGGGAGAGTGCGGTGGCGGCCGCGAGGGCGGCCGTACGCAGGCGTGTTCTGGCCATGGGTCCTCCGCAGGGACGGACGATCGTTGCGGGTCAGTGTCCCGCTCGGAAGGAACTTTCGCCAGAGGTCGACAGTTGGAAAATCCTTGCCGATGTGAGGATCAGGATGACATGCAAAGTGGGCAGCGATGGATGTTGATATGACCATGTGAGCGGTGGTGAAGTGTCCTCCACCGAGCGGGATCTCCTCCCGCCCTCCGAGGAGGTTGTCCATGGCCTTCCGCAACACCACCCTCCGCCGTCGTCTGGCGGTCGCCGTAGCAGCCGGGTTCGCCCTGCTCACGGTCGCCGCCGCGCCGGCCACAGCCCGGCCGGCCCCGGACCGGGCCGACTCCGCGACGGCGTCGTACCGGGTGCTCGGCCCGCGTACGGTCGACGACCGCACCGCCGTCGCCGGCACCGGCGCCGCCATCGACTTCGTCGAGCACGGCGTGCTGAACGTCTCGGCCACCCCCGCCGAGGCGGCGGCCATCACCCGGCTCGGCTTCCGGCTGGAGGCGGTCCCCGCCCCGTCGGCCGACGGGCACGACCACGCCGACGGGGACGTCGGCACGGCGGCCTTCCCGCCCGCCGACTCCAACTACCACGACTACGCCGAGCTGACCGCCCTGGTGAACAAGGTGGTCGCGGACCACCCCTCGATCGCCCGGAAGATCAGCATCGGTTCCTCGTACGAGGGCCGGGACCTGATGGCGGTGAAGATCTCCGACAACGTCGCCACCGACGAGAACGAGCCGGAGATCCTGTTCAACTCCCAGCAGCACGCCCGCGAGCACCTGACCGTCGAGATGGCGGTCTACCTGCTCAACCTCTTCACCGACAGCTACGGCAGCGACTCCCGGATCACCAGCATCGTGAACAGCCGGGAGATCTGGATCGTGCCGACGGTCAACCCGGACGGCAGCGAGTACGACATCGCCACCGGCTCCTACCGCTCCTGGCGCAAGAACCGGCAGCCCAACAGCGGCTCGTCGTACGTGGGCACCGACCTGAACCGGAACTGGTCCTACCAGTGGGGCTGCTGCGGCGGCTCGTCCGGCTCGACCTCGTCGGACACCTACCGGGGCCCGTCGGCGTTCTCCGCGCCGGAGACCGCGGCACTGCGCAACTTCGTGAACAGCCGGGTCGTCGGCGGCACCCAGCAGATCAAGGCCAACATCGACTTCCACACGTACTCGGAGCTGGTGCTCTGGCCGTTCGGCTACACGTACAACAACACCGCCCCCGGGATGTCGACGGACCAGTACAACACCTTCGCCACGCTGGGCCAGCAGATGGCGAACACCAACGGCTACACCCCGCAGCAGTCCAGCGACCTCTACATCACCGACGGGGACAGCATCGACTGGATGTGGGGCCAGCACGGCATCTGGGCGTACACCTTCGAGATGTACCCCGGCTCGGCCGGCGGTGGCGGCTTCTACCCGCCCGACGAGGTGATCCCCGCCCAGACCTCGCGGAACCGGGAGGCGGTCCTGCTGATCAGCGAGTACGCCGACTGCCCGTACCGGGTCATCGGCAAGCAGGACCAGTACTGCGGCGGTGGCGGCGGCACCACGATCTGGTCGGACACCTTCGAGACGGCCACCGGCTGGACCATCAACCCGAACGGCACCGACACCGCGACCGCCGGGGCGTTCGAGCGGGGCGCCGCCCAGGCGACCAACTCCAGCGGGGCGAAGCAGCTCACCCCGTACGCCGGCGCCAACGACCTGGTCACCGGCCGGCTGGCCGGCACGGGGGCCGGTGACCACGACGTCGACGGCGGCGTGACCAGCGCCCGGTCGCCGGCGGTGACCCTGCCGTCGAGCGGCACGCTGACGCTCTCCCTCGCCTGGTACCTGGCCCACGGCTCGAACGCCTCGTCGGCCGACTACCTCCGGGTGAGCGTGGTGCACAACGGCGGCACCACGGCCCTGTTCACCCAGTCCGGGGCGGCCACCAACCGCAACGGCGCCTGGGCGGTGGCCAACGCCAACCTCACCCCGTACGCCGGTCAGTCGGTGCGGATCCTCGTCGAGGCGGCGGACGCCTCGGGCGCGAGCCTGGTCGAGGCGGCTGTGGACAACGTCACCATCACCAGTTCCTGACCCGGTGGGGCCCCGGTTCCGCCCCCGGCGGGGCCCCACCACCCCTCTCCGCGTACGCCGATCCAGGGCGTGTCGCCGCCGTTGGTGATCAACGAGCGCCGATGCGCCCTGGATCGTCGAGGCACGTCCGGGGCGTGCGCTACCGTTCTACCGACCACGCGCAGCGAAGCCGGTGCGAAACCGGCGCTGTCCCGCAACTGTGATGTCCCGCCACCGCCGTACCCGGGCGTGGCGGGGACGAGCCAGGTCGCCTGCGTCCGTGGTCGCGACACGCGCTCTCGAGGAAGGGCGCCTCGCGGACGGGCGCCACCGCTCCCTGTCGGCGAAGCACCACGCTCCTCGACCGACAGGAGGACCCCGTGCTCAGACGTACCCCCAGGCTCTTCGCCGCGACCCTCGCGGTGGCCGCGCTCGCCCTCGGCGCCTGCGCCGAGAAGAGCTCCGACGACACCCCCGCCGCCGGCGCCAGCTCGGCCGGCGCCGCCTTCCCCGTGACCGTGGGCACGGTGACGCTGGAGAAGCGGCCCGAGAAGATCGTCTCGCTCTCCCCGTCGGCCACCGAGATGCTCTTCGCCATCGGCGCCGGCAAGCAGGTCACCGCCGTCGACGACCAGTCGAACTTCCCGGCCGACGCGCCGAAGAGCGACCTCTCGGGCTTCACCCCGAACGCCGAGGCGATCGCCGGCAAGAGCCCCGACCTGGTGGTCCTCTCCGACGACCGCAACAAGATCGTCGATCAGCTCACCGCGCTGAAGATCCCGGTCTACCAGACCCCGGCCGCGACCACGCTCGACGACAGCTACCGGCAGATCACCGAGCTGGGCGCCCTCACCGGCCACGCGGACGAGGCCGCCGACGTGACGAAGCGCATGAAGGACGACATCACCAAGCTGGTCGCCAACCTGCCGAAGCGCGCCGAGAAGCTCACCTACTACCACGAGCTGGGCCCGGAGCTCTACACGGCCACCAGCAAGACCTTCATCGGCTCGCTCTACACCCTGGTGGGCCTGGAGAACATCGCCGACGCGTCCGACGCCGACGGCAAGCAGGGCGGCTACCCGCAGCTCTCCCAGGAGGTCATCGTCAAGGCCGACCCGGACTTCGTCTTCCTCGCCGACACCAAGTGCTGCAAGCAGAGCGCGGAGACGGTCAAGGCGCGCGCCGGCTGGTCGGGCGTCACGGCGGTCAAGAACAACCAGGTCGTCGGCCTCGACGACGACGTCGCCTCCCGCTGGGGACCCCGCGTGGTGGACCTGCTCCGCGTGATCGTCGACGCCACCGCCAAGGTCCCCGCGTGACCCGCACCCGTCCATGAGCCGTCCGCTCGTGAAGGCGCCGCCCGCCCGGCGGGCCGGCCGGGGCGGCGGCAGCCCCGCCGGCACGCAACACCACGCTGGTCCGGGACGTGCGCGACGGCATCGCCTACGTGCTGCGGGTGCCGATGTTCCGG
>NZ_JBEZEV010000004.1:134316-181186 GCF_040649055.1 Micromonospora sp. NPDC049060 | reverse complement strand
TGACGTCGCGAGGCGTGACGGCTGGCGATGCTGGGTGTGCGACGAGCCGGTCGACTCGGGCAGGCGGAGCAGGGGAGCCCGGCCGGGGGCCTGCTCCGGGACGGGCCCCGACACCTCCGCCGCAGGGATCGGCATCGTCACCGGCTTCCCGCAGGTGACCTGGACCAGCTCACCGTGGTGCCGCAACTCCAGCACGTCTCCCGGGTCACCGTGGCGCAGCGCGTACGTGGTCTGGTGCGGCCGGACGTCGACCCGCAGCCGCATCCCGCGCCACTGGAGGGAGAACTCCAGCCGCCCGAGCCGGCTCGACAGCCGCGGCGCGAAGGAGAGGTTGCCGTCGTGGTCGCGCAGCCCGCCGAACCCGCCCACCAGGGCGATCCACGCGCCGGCGAGCGAGGCCATGTGCACCCCGTCGCGGGTGTTCTCGTTGAGGTCGTGCAGGTCCATCAGCGCGGCCTCGCGCAGGTAGACGTGCGCCAGTTCGGGGTGGCCCACCTCGGCGGCCAGCACCGCCTGGGTACACGCCGACAGCGAGGAGTCCCGCACCGTACGCCGCTCGTAGTAGAGGAAGTTGCGCAGCTTCTGCTCCGGCGTGAACGCGTCGCCCCGCCAGTGCATGGCCAGGACCAGGTCCGCCTGCTTGACGACCTGCTTGCGGTAGAGGTCGAAGTACGGGTAGTGCAACAGCAGCGGGTACTTCTCCGGCGGCGTGTGCACGAAGTCCCACTCCTGGAGCCGGGTGAAGCCCTCCACCTGCTCGTGGACGTCGATCTCCTCGTCGTACGGGATGTGCATGGACGCCGCCGCGTCCCGCCAGGCTGCCGCCTCCTCGTCGGTCACGCCGAGGTGGAACGCCTCGTCCCGGTAGCGCATCACCGCGTCGGCCGCGCTGATCAGGTTCCGCTGCGCCATCAGGTTGGTGTAGATGTTGTCGTTCTTCACCGCCGTGTACTCGTCGGGGCCGGTGACCCCGTCGATGTGGAACTGGCCGTGCCGGTCGTGGTGACCCAGCGACCGCCACAGCCGGGCGGTCTCCACCAGCAACTCCAGCCCGATCTCGCGTTCCAGCTCGGTGTCCTGGGTGACCTGGACGTAGCGCCGCAGCGCGTCCGCGACGCCGGCCGCGATGTGGAAGGCGGCGGTGCCGGCCGGCCAGTACCCCGACGACTCCGGCCCCTCGATGGTGCGCCAGGGGAACGCCGCGCCCTCCAGGTTGAGCGTCCGGGCCCGCTCGCGCGCGGCGGCCAGGGTGCCGTGCCGCCAGTGCAGCGCGTCCCGCACGGCGGCCGGTTGGGTGTAGGTGAGCACCGGCAGGACGAACATCTCCGTGTCCCAGAACGCGTGCCCGTCGTACCCCGGACCGGTCAGGCCCTTCGCGGCGATGGGCCGACGCTCCGCCCGGGAGCCGGCCTGCAGGACGTGGAACATGCCGAACCGGACGGCCTGCTGGATCTCCGGGTCGCCCTCCACCACCACGTCGGCGGCGTCCCAGAACTCGTCGAGGTATTCGCGCTGCTCGCGGAGGAGCCCGTCCCAGCCGTCGATCCGCGCCCCCGTCAGGGCGGCCTCGACCTGGTCGCGCATCGCCGGCAACGACCGGCGGCTCGACCAGCCGTACGCGAGGTACTTGACCACGCGCAGCGTCTCGCCGGGCTGGAGCACGCACCCGATCGTGGTACGCACCCAGTCCTCGTACCCCTCGGACTGGCTGGTCGTGCGCCCCGGGGCGTACACCTCGTGCTCCATGGCGGCGGCCACCCGCAGCCCGGAGACCTTGGTCCGGTGGATCAGCAGCCCGCCGTCGGCGGTGGTGAGTTCCTCCTCGGCCTGCAACGGCGACTCCAGCACGGCCGCGACCCGCGGGTCCCCGCTCTGCGCGGGCAGCGCCTCGTTCGCCACGAGTTCCGACTGGAGGATCAGCCGCAGCGGGCCGTCCACCGCCTCGACCTCGTAGCTGATCGCGGCGACGGCGCGCTGGGTGAACGAGACGAGCCGGGTGCTGCGGACCTTGATCTCGCGGCCGGCCGGGGAGCGCCAGTGCAGTTCCCGGTGCAGGGTGCCGGCGCGCAGGTCGAGGACCCGTTCGTGGGCGAGGAGTTCGCCGTAGCGGACGTCGAGCGGCTCGTCGTCGACGAGCAGCCGGATCAGCTTGCCGTTGGTCACGTTGACGACGGTCTGGCCGGACTCGGGGAACCCGAAGCCGGCCTCGGCGTACGGCAGTGGGCGCAGCTCGTAGAAGGAGTTGAGGTACGTGCCGGGCAGGCCGTGGGGCTCCCCCTCGTCGAGGTTGCCGCGCAGCCCGACGTGCCCGTTCGAGAGGGCGAAGACCGACTCCGACTGGGCCAGGACGTCCATGTCCAGCCGTATCTCCCGGACGTGCCACGGCTCGACCGGATAGGCCCGTTCCCGGATCACGTGGTCTGCCCGGGGTCGAGCAGGTCGGCGAGGTCGGTGACCACGACGTCGGCGCCGTGGGCCAGCAGCTCGGCGGCCTGGCCGACCCGGTCCACCCCGATCACGTACCCGAACCCGCCGGCGCGGCCGGCGGCGACCCCGGCGAGGGCGTCCTCGAAGACGACGGCGTTGCGCGGGTCGACCCCGAGCAGTCTCGCGCCGGCCAGGAACGTGTCCGGCTCGGGCTTGCCGCGCAGCCCCTCGGCGCGGGCGACGAGCCCGTCCACGCGCGCCTCCAGCAGCGGTTCCAGCCCGGCGGCGGCGACCACCTCCCGGCCGTTCGCGCTGGCCGTGACGACCGCCCGGCGCAGTCCGGCGGCGCGCGCCGCCTCCAGGTACGCGACGGAGCCGGGGTAGACGTCCACGCCGTGGGTGCGCAGCCGCTCCAGCAGCAGCACGTTCTTGCTGTTGCCGACCCCGTTGACGGTGTCGGCGTCCGGCGGGTCGTCGGGCGACCCCTCGGGCAGCACGATGCCCCGGGAGGCGAGGAAGGTGCGCACCCCGTCGGCGCGCGGCCGGCCGTCGACGTAGCGGTTGTAGTCCGGCCCGGGGTCGAAGGGACGGAACTCCGCGCCGGTGGCGGCGGCGTGGCGGCGAAGGAAGGCGTCGAACGTCTCCGTCCACGCGGCGTTGTGTACCCGGGCGGTCTGCGTCAGCACACCGTCCAGATCGAAGAGACAGGCGGTCACGTGAGCAGGCAGGCCCAGCACGGTACGAATCTATCCAGACCTCCGCGCCCGTAAACCGCTTTCGGTCCGCTTGCCGCGCGGCTCAGTTCGGGCGCAGCGTCCAGACCACTGTCATCCCGCCGGTCGGCTTGCCCTCCTCGGTGGCGATCTCCACCTGGACCGGGAACTCCGGCCGGCGGCCGGACTCCAGCTCCGCGACCACCTCGGCGACCGGCCGGTCGAGGCGAGCGGTGGCCAGGACGGGGCCCATGGCGAGCTTCCGGTACGCGATCTCGGCCCGCACCGCCAGCGGCGTGGCCCGGTCGAGCAGCTGCCCGAACGCGGCCAGCACGACCGCGCCGGAGGCGGTCTCGCCGAGGGTGAACATGGCCCCGGCGTGCGGGCCGCCGACGTGGTTGTGGGTGGCCGGCGAGTCGGGCAGCCGGACGGTCACCCGTACCCCGCCCTCGGCCTCAGGGGCCACTTCGACGAATTCGATGCCGAGCGTACGGGCGAACGGCACAGCCTCCAGCATGCCGGCCGCCACCTGGCGCGAGTCGATGGTCATGACCCGACGTTACTAGCCGGTAACTTCGTCGGCAAGGGCCGCCCCCGTCAGCGCCAGCCCACGTCGATGCGGTCGCCGCGCTCGTCGAAGAAGTGCAGCGCGTCCATGCGTACGGAGACGGCCAGGGGGTGCCCGGCGGCGATCCCCGGGTACGGCGCGAGCCGGACCGCGAGCTCGGCGGGGCGCCGGTGGTGCCGGCCCGGGTCGTTGAGCACGCTGGTGCGGGTGGCGGCGACCGGGGCGGGCTCCTCCTCGGCGGCGCGCCCGGTCAGCCGCTGCATCACCTGCCCGAAGCGGCGCAGGCCACGCTGGCCGGTGGGTGCCTCCTCGGTCCGGGTGCCCATCTCGTCCACCACGATCGCGGTGGCCCCGATGTCGAGGAAGGCGAGCGACTCGTGCCCGTGGTGCTCCAGGTAGCGGATGCGGCCGTGCAACACGGCGCCCTGGGTGTCCGGCGCGACCGGGGTGAGCGCCTCGGCTCGCATCCCGACCACGATCCGCTCGCCGTGGTAGTGCGCGACCGCCCGGCTGCGGATGTCGTCCCACGGCAGGTGGAGCGCCTGGTCGCCGAGGGTGAGGGTGACGTAGCGGTCGAGGTGGACGTAGACCGAGGCCTCCAGCAGGTTCATCCGCGGGCTGCCGAGGAACGCGGCCACGTAGAGGGTGGCCGGGCGACCGTAGACCTGGGTGGGGGTGCCGACGTCCTGGAGCACGCCCTTGCGCATGATGGCGACCCGGTCGGCCATGGTCAGCGCCTCGGCCTGGTCGTGCGTGACGTAGATGGTGGTGACGCCCAGCTCGCGGGTCAGGCCGGAGATCTCGGCGCGCAGTTCGGCCCGGAGCCCGCTGTCGAGGTTCGACAGCGGCTCGTCCATCAGGAAGAGGCCCGGACGGCGCACGATCGCCCGGCCCATCGCGACCCGCTGGCGCTGCCCGCCGGAGAGCTGGCTGGGCTTGCGGCCGAGTACGTCGCCGATGCCGAGCGCGCTGGCCACGTCGGTGACCCGCTCACCGCGCGGCTCGGGCTCCAACCCGGCCAGCTTGAGCGGGAAGGCGATGTTGTCGCCGACGGTCATGTGCGGGTAGAGCGCGAAGTCCTGGAAGACCATGGCGATCTTCCGGTCGCGCGGCGGCAGGTCGTTGGCCAGCTCGCCGTCGAGCATCACCGCGCCCGACGTCGGTTCCTCCAGCCCGGCCACCATCCGCAGCACCGTGGACTTCCCGCAGCCCGACGGGCCGAGCAGCACCATGAACTCGCCGTCGTTGACGTCGAGATTGACGCTGTCGACGGCGAGGGTGCCGTCCCGGAACACCTTCGTGACATCCTTGAGTGCGACGGTTGTCACCGTGCCCTCCCCCCACCTCGTCGACCGAATCCCGAATGACTGTGACGAGGATCATGCGGTTCGCACATCGGGTAAACGTGCCATGTTCGGCTTGTGACGGCCCTGTGACGCCCACCCGGCGGGACGAGCCAGCGTCAGCGGGGTCCGCCTCCCGCCTGCGACGCCGGGGCCAGCGCGTCGGCTCCGCGCGCCGGCCGGTTGACGGTGGCCGGTTCGCCGAGGAAGACCCGGCGGACCACCCGCTCGGCGGCGTGGCCGTCGTCGAGCGCGCAGAACCGGGCCCGGAACCGCTGCCGGGCCGTACGCGCCGCCGCCGAGTCGACCCCGCCGGCGCGGAACAGGTCGAGCAGGTCGGCGAAGCTGGTGGCCACCGCGCCCGGCGGCTCCGCCGTCACGTCGAAGTAGACGCCCCGGGCCAGCCGGTACGCCTCCCAGTCGGGGGCGTAGACGACGATCGGCCGGTCGAGCACGGCGTAGTCGAACATCGCCGAGGAGTAGTCCGTGACCAGCACGTCCGCGACGAGGTAGAGGTCCTCCACGCGCGGATGGCCGCTGACGTCGCGTACCCGATCCCGGTCGGCGGGGCGCCGGGCGCGTAGCTCCCGGTCGTGGAAGTAGTGGCTGCGGATCAGCAGCCGACCGGCCGGGCCGAGCACGTCGAGCAGCCGCTCCGGGTCGAACGGCGGCCGGTAGCCGGGCAGGTGCTCCCGGTGCGTCGGGGCGTACAGGACGACCCGTTCGCCGGGCCCGAGGCCGAGTTCGGCACGCAGCCGGCGCACCTCCCCGGCGGTCGCGGTGACCAGCCGGTCGTTGCGCGGGTAGCCGACCTCCAACGTGGTGTACGCGGCCGGGTACGCGCGCTCCCACATCTGGGTGGAGAAGCTGTTCGCGCTGACGCTGTAGTCCCACCGGTCCACCCGGCGCAGCAGCCCGGCGAAGTCCATCCCGACCGCGCCGACCGGGTAGCGCTGCTGGTCCAGGCCCATCACCTTCACCGGCGTCCCGTGGTGGGTCTGCACGTGCACGGTGCCCGGCCGCTTGCGGACGTGGTCCGGGAAGTTGACGTTGTTGACCAGCCACCGCGCCCGGGCCAGCGCCCGGTAGTACGCGGGCGTCCCGGCGACCACGTACGCGACGCCCTCGGGCACGGTGTGCACGCGGTCCCGCCGGACGATCCACACCCCGCGCACCTGCGGCGCCAGCCGCCGGGCCGCCTCGAAGATCGCGGCCGGGTTGTCCGAGTACCCCCGGTACCAGTAGGCCGCGTAGACGGCCAGCGTCTCATCGACCGGCCGGCGCAGCTCGGCCCGGTAGTACTCCCGCAGCAGGGCGTCCCGGGCCAGCCGTGCCGCGCGCCGGGCCGGGGGCGCGACCCGCCGCGTGGCGCTCCGCGCGGTACGCCGGGCGGCGTCCCGCGCGCGGTAGGCGGTGCGCAGCGCGCTGAAGGTACGCCAGCGCCCGGCGGCCACCAGCCGGTGCTTGAGCCCTTCCGCGCCCGCCGGGGCCGGATAGCCGCCGGGGGGCAGCCAGCGCGCGTGGTCGGCGGTGATCTGGGCGAAGAAGGCCGGCCGCAGCTCGGGGTCGATCCGCTCCCCGTTGCCGAGCACGCTCAGGTAGTGCCAGATCATCCGCTCGAACAGCGCAGGGCGCAGGTCGTCGACCGCCGGCCCCCAGGCGTCCATCAGCCGGAACACCCGGTGCCACTGGTCGAAGACCTCGAAGTGCCGCTCGCCCCTGGTCCTGGTGATCGCCCCGGTGCGGCGCTGCCGGTAGTTGACGCAGACCCGGTCCAGCACGCCGATCCGCTCGGCGGCCATCAGCACGGGATAGCTGAACGAGACGTCCTCGTACCAGCCGGGGGCGAAGCGCAGCCCCTCCTCGATCAGGAACTGCCGGCGGACCAGCCGGTTCCAGGCGGTGTGCAGCAGCCGGAGCGTCTCGGGCCGGTCCCGCAGCCGGAAGGTCTCCTCGCCGGGCGGCTCCGGGAACACCTCCGCCATCGCGCTGCGGCTGGTGGCGTCGTTCCAGTGCGTCCGGACGTGGTCGACCAGGAGCACGTCGGGGCGGGTGGCGCGGAGGCGGGCGACCACTTCGGTGAGGCACTCGGGGGCGAGCCAGTCGTCGCCGTCGACGAACCAGACGTACTCGCCGGCGGCCCGGTCCAGCCCGATGTTGCGGGCCGGACCGAGCCCCACGTTCTCCGTCAGCCGGACGGCGCGCATCCGCGGGTCGCGGGCCGCGTACTCGGTGAGGATCTCGCCGCTGTCGTCGGGCGAGCAGTCGTCGACGCCGATCACCTCGATGTCGGTGACGGGCTGCCCGAGGATGGAGTCGAGGCATTCGCGCAGGTAGCCCTGCACCCGGTAGGCCGGCACGACGAAGCTGATCAGTGTCATCGGCCGGCCCCTGTCGTCAGCCCGGCGAGCGACCTCCCGCGCCGACCAGGCCCACCGACGCCCGCGCGGCGCGGGCGGGCAGGACGACCCAGGCGAGGGCGACACTCCCCACGAAAACCACGAGAAGGTACGTACCGAGTGTAGCCATCCCGATACCCGCAAAACCGACGATCGCCGCCAGGGCCAGCAGCACCGACCGGCCGTCCCAGCCCAGCGTGCCGCCGTGCAGGGGCGGGGCGGACTGCCGCTTCTCCAGCCGGGCGGTCAGGTCGTAGTGGTGCAGGGTCAGCACGAAGACGTACCCGAAGATCAGCCACGGCGGCACGTCGCCGACCACCCCGACCCCGATGGCGAACAGGAACTCGCCCGCCCGCAGCGCGGCCGGCACCAGCCAGTCCAGCGGCCCGGCGTGCGTCGCGCCCGCGCCGAGGCCGGCGACCAGCAGCACCAGCAGCGCGACCGGCACCGCCCACCACGGGACCTCCGCCCCGTCGCGGGTCAGCAGCGCCGCCACCAGCAGCGCCGCCGGGCCCAGCGCCGCGACGACCGCCAGCGCCAGCGGGCCCACCGGCCGGAGCGCCGGCAGGAGCCGGGCCAGCGGCCCGTCGTCGCGGTGCAGGGTGGCGTCGACCGTGTCTAGCACCGGCACCCGCATCCAGCGGGCCCGCAGCGTACGCAGCGCCCCGGTGTACGCGAAGGCCAGCACCCCCCAGGCCAACACCGCGTACAGGCTGACCAGCGGGCCGAACAGCGCCACGGTGATCGCGATCAGCGCCCACCGCTCCCCGATCGGGAAGACCACCGTGCGCTTCAGCCAGTACGACACGGAACCCGTGTCGGCCTGCACCCGGTTGGAGGCGGCGTTCAGCTTGTCGCCGATGCCGCCGCCGGCGGTGCCGACCGCCTTCGGTCGGCGCGCCGCCTCGTCGTGCAGCACGCCGTACCAGGTGTCCGTCATGTGCCGGACGGTCTGAAGGGTGATCGCGGCGATCGCCAGCGCCCAGCCGTACCGGAAGCCGGCCTGGGTGGCCCCGTAGCCGAGGCCGGCGTAGACCACGTACTCCTTCGCCCGGTCGGCCATCGTGTCCAGCCAGCCGCCCCAGGCGCTGAAGTGCCGGGTGTAGCGGGCGACCTGGCCGTCCACGCAGTCCAGCACGAAGCCGAGGTAGAGCAGCACCGCCCCGGCGACCAGCGCCAGCCGGCCGCCCGTACCGAAGAGCACGGCGGCGGCCACCGCGAAGGCCACCGAGATCATCGTGACGGCGGTCGGGCCGAGCCCGAGCTTCGCCGACGCCTTCGTCACGTACGGCGACCAGGTGCTGACGAAGAAGGTGGTGAAGAAGTCGTCCCGCTCCTTCACCGAGAGCTTCAGCTCGGCCCGGTCCTCGTCGACGGCGGCCACGGCCGCCTCCGCGGCAGCCAGCCCCGCCGGGTCGCCCACCCGGTGCGCCACGAGCAGGCGTACCCGCTGGGCGAAGGTCAGCACACCGAGCCCGGCGAGGCCGGCGAAGAGCCGGTCCACGGCGGGCCCGGCCGGCGGCGGCACGGCGGCCGACGGCGCGCCGACGGGCACCACCCCGGCGGCGGCCGCGCGCGCGGCGGCGGCGAGCGACGGCAGGTCGTCGACGCCGACCCGCAGCGCGCCACCGAACACGCCGGTGGCTTCGCCGTCCAGCGCCTGCGCCGGTCCGGCCCCGACCACCTGGCCACGTTCCTCGCGCACGGCCGTGTGGCCGTCGCCGGGCGGGTCGGTGAGCACCAACGCGACCGTCGGCCCGACGGGGCTGGTGGCCAGGTGCCGCAGTACGGCGGTGTGCGCGACCAGGTCGGCGCCGGTGACGAGCACCGGCTGCGTGGCCGCGTCGACGAGGTCGGCCAGCTCGTCCAGTCCGGCGGCGTGGCGCACCTCGTGCGCCCCGGCGCGGCGGAGCTGGTCGGCCAGCCGGTCGGCGAGGTGTTCGCCCGAGCGGGTCGGCAGGCTCGCGGCCGGTGCGTCGGCGGCGAGCACGATCGCGAGCGTCACCGCGGAACCGCGACGTGGTACGCGTGCAGCGCCTCGGCGATCGTGCCGTCGACGCCCACCCGGCCCCCGTCGAGGTACAACCCCCGACGGCAGAACCGGGTCAGGTCCTTTTCGTTGTGTGACACCAGCACCAGAGTGCGCCCCTCCCCGAGCAGACGGTCGATCGTCGCATAACACTTCTTGCGGAACTCCTCGTCCCCGACCGCGGTCACCTCGTCCATGAGCAGGATCGGGTGCGGCAGGTGCGAGATGATGGCGAAGCCGAGCCGGACCTTCATGCCGGACGAGTAGTGCCGCACCGACGTGTCGACGGCCCGCTCCACCTGCTCGCCCGCGAACGAGACGATGTCGTCGAAGTGCCGCCGCAGGTAGCCCGACGGGAGCCCGTGCAGGCCGCCGACCAGGTAGAGGTTCTCCCGCCCGGTCAGGTCGTTGGAGAACCCGGCGGAGAGCTCCAGCAGCGGCGCGACGTCCCCGCGCACCCGGATCCGGCCCTCGTCGGGGATGAGCACGCCGGCGATCAGCCGCAGCAGCGTGCTCTTGCCGGTGCCGTTGCGCCCGACCACGCCCACGGTCTCCCCGGCCCGGACCGAGAACGACACGTCCCGCAGCGGCCAGAACCGGCCGTCGTCGGCGCCGCGCCGCCCCCGGTGGATGAACAGCTCGCGCAGCCGCAACTGCCGCCGCCGGTTGCGGACGAACCGGATGCCGAGCCCCTCCGCCTCGATGATCGGATCGGCCATCCCTACAGTTCCTTGAGCACTGCGGGTTCGAGCCGGCGGAACGACCACCAGCCGGCGGCCAGCACCAGCAGGCTGACGCCGACGGAGGTGGCGAGCAGCCGGGCGTCCGGGAACTCGTCCGGGTACCAGACCGCGTGGTGCAGCTGGAAGATGCCGACCAGCGGGTTCAGCTCGTAGGCGACCTTCAGCCAGCCCGGCAGGTCGGCGTCGCGTACGAGGCTCAGCGGGTAGATGATCGGGGTGGCGTAGAAGAGCACCCGGACGACCAGCCGCATGAAGCGCTCGACGTCGCGCATCAGCACGTTGACCGCCGAGAGCAGCAGCGCCAGCCCGACCAGCAGGACGGCCTGCACCGCCACCGCGAGCGGCAGGGCCAGCAGCGACCAGCCCGGCTCGACCCGGCCGGACGCGGCGTACCCGACGGCGACGGCGAGCAGGATCGGCAGGCCGGCGGCGTACTCGGCGAAGCGGCCGGTGACCCGGCCGATCGGGAAGACCTGCCGCGGCACGTTCATCGTCGTGATCAGCCGGGCCTGGCCGGTCAGCGCGTTGGTCGCCTCGCTCAGCGCCGAGCTGGTCCACATCCACGCGAAGATCCCGGTGAGCAGGAACAGCGGGTACGAGTCGGCCGCGTCGCCGAGGTGGCGGTTGGTGTCCCGGGAGTAGAGCACCCCGAAGACGAACCAGTAGATGGCGCCCAGGCCGAGGGGCTCGATCAGCGACCAAAAATATCCGAGCACGGACTGTTGGTACTTCACGGCGAGGTCGCGCCGGACGAGGATGCGCAGCGAGGTGCGGTGCGACCACAACGCCGCGACGCCAGAGGTCACCGCCGCCTCCCGCCTCACCGGACGGACGACAGGCTAGCAGTCGATGAACGAACGCCCCCTCAGCACTCGATCACGTTGACGGCCAGTCCGCCGCGCGCCGTCTCCTTGTACTTCACCTTCATGTCCGCGCCGGTCTCGCGCATGGTCTTGATGACCTTGTCCAGCGAGACGTGGTGCACCCCGTCGCCGCGCAGCGCCAACCGGGCGGCCGTGATCGCCTTGATGCTAGCCACCGCGTTCCGCTCGATGCAGGGGATCTGCACCAGACCACCGACCGGGTCGCAGGTCAGGCCCAGGTTGTGCTCCATGCCGATCTCGGCGGCGTTCTCCACCTGCGCGGGGGTGCCGCCCAGCGCCTCGGCCAGCCCGGCGGCGGCCATCGAGCAGGCCGAGCCCACCTCGCCCTGACAGCCCACCTCGGCACCGGAAATCGAGGCATTCTCCTTGAACAGCACACCGATCGCGCCCGCCGCCAGCAGGAACCGCACCACCCCCTCCTCACAGGCGCCCGGGGAGAACCGGGTGTAGTAGTGCAACACCGCCGGAATGATGCCCGCCGCCCCGTTGGTCGGCGCGGTGACCACCCGGCCGCCGGCCGCGTTCTCCTCGTTGACAGCCAGAGCGAACAGCGTCACCCAGTCCATCGCCCGCAGCGGATCGGCGGGGTCGGACTCCGTCTCCAGGCTGCGGCGCAGCTCGGCCGCCCGACGGCGGACCTTCAGCCCCCCGGGCAGCACCCCGTCACGCGAGCAGCCCCGCTCCACGCACTCCCGCATCACCCGCCAGATCTCCAACAGGCCGGCGCGCACCTCACCCTCACCGCGCCAGGAAAGCTCGTTGGCCAGCATCACCTCGCTGATCGACAGCCCCGTCGACGCGGTCACACCGAGCAACTGCGCGCCGGTGAGGAACGGATGCCGCACCCGCGTGGCGTCGGGCTTGATCCGGTCCGCCCCGGCCGCCGCCTCGTCCACCACGAAACCGCCGCCGACCGAGTAAAACGTCCTGACCCGCAGCTCCGCACCCCGGTCGTCGTACGCGACGAAGGTCATCCCGTTCGGGTGGTACGGCAGCGACCGGCGCCGGTGCAGCACCAGGTCCCGGTCCGGGTCGAAGTCGATCTCGTGCGCGTCGAGCAGGCTCAGCCGGCGCTCGGCACGGATCCGGGCGACCCGCGCGTCGACCGTGTCGGTGTCGACCGTCTCCGGGGCCTCGCCGGCCAGCCCGAGCAGCACCGCCCGGTCGCTGCCGTGGCCGTGCCCGGTAGCACCCAGCGAGCCGAAGAGTTCCGCCCGCACCCGGACCGTGCCGGTCAGCAACCCGTCGGCCTTCAGGCCCGCGACGAAGGTACGAGCGGCCCGCATCGGCCCCACCGTGTGGGAACTGGACGGCCCGATGCCGACACTGAAGAGGTCGAAAACGCTGATCATGGCTGCACTTCCTCGCCGTCGTACCTCGTGGGTCTCCGGCACGGTCGTGGCCGGCCCGGTCGGGGCGGCCGTCCGGCACCCGGGGGTGTGGGTGCCCGACCGGCGAGCCTACCCGCCCAGCTCAGCCCCTGCCGCCAGCCGCGACCGGTCGGCACGTCCCGGCGGGTCCCGGGGGCGTCGCGGGGCCGGTTCCCGGGTAACCACCTACGGGTACGGGCACCGCCGATCCTCCTCCGGACCGAGGGCGCGGTGGCCACCCCTTCCTACCGTTGAGGGCAGAGGCGGCGAACGCCGCAGAGTGGGAGTACGACGATGAGTCGCAAACTGGTCCGCCCCCGTCAGGGGCGCATGATCGCCGGCGTCTGTGCCGGCCTGGCCCAGCGTTTCGGCAGGTCGGCCGGCTTCATCCGGCTGCTGTTCCTGCTGTCGCTGCTGCTGCCCGGCACCCAGGTGATCGTCTACCTGGTGCTCTGGGTCCTGATGCCGAACGAGGACCGCCACGCCGCCGCCCGCTACTGAGCCACCCGCCCCCGCCCGCGGCGGGGGTGAGCACGAGGCGCCCGTCCCGTCGACCGGGGCGGGCGCCGTCGCGTCGTGGGCCCGTCGTCAGGGGGCGGTGTAGGTGACCGTCACCTTCTCGTAGCCGAGGGAGCGCAGCAGCCCCTCCAGCATCTTGCGGGTGTTCTCCTCGGCCCGCTGGGTCAGGCCGCTGTCGCGGGCGGCGGTGGTGATCCGCTCCTCGGCGAGCTGGTAGACCTGCTGCTGGCGGTTGGGGTCGCCCTTCACCAGCTCGCCGACCCGGTTGAGCAGCCCGCGCTCCTCGGCGAAGACGTAGCTCTTCTCCAGGTCGAGGTTGGTCTTGCCGAGCTGCGGCGCCGGCAGCCTGATCTCCACCGACTTGCCGTCGGCCGACTCGACCACCGCGCCCTCGGAGATCTTGGCGAAGTCGACGTACGCCTCCACGCTGCCCGCCCCGACGAAGAGGGTGCGCTGGCTGAGCAGCCAGTCGGGCACGTTGCGCCGGTCGTTCTGGAGATCGACGACCACCTGGAAGTTGCCCTCGGCCGCGACGTAGCGGCTGAGATCCTGGATCGACTTGAGCAGCGGCGGCTGGCTGCGGTCGGTCTGTTCCTTGGCGAACGGGTTGCGGAAGTCCGGCAGCAGGCCGGTGGCCTGCACACCGAGCAGCACCACCACCGCCAGCGCCGCCGCGCCGAGCACCCAGAGCAGGCCGCGCGCGGCCCCGCCCGCCGGTGGCGGTGGCGCACCCGGATCCGGCTCGGTTGTGACAGCCGACCGCTCCTTGAGCGCCTCGCCGGTCGGATAACCGGGGAACTCCGTCGTGGGCTCGTTGATGTCACCGTCGCGGGCCATGGCCCTCACCGTCCTCGTCAGACACGTCGTCTGAGATGACGGTACGGCTCCCGTGCGACAGCCGCTCGTCGAAGGGCGCGTCGTCGCGTCGATCCGACAGAACCGCAGGTCAGTACGGGTCGGACGGCCGACGGGTCGCGCTCACTCGATCGGGCCGGAGAGGACGAGCACCCGGGCGTGGATCTGGTTGCGCTGCTGGAGCGCCGCCCGCAGGGCGCGGTGCAGCCCGTCCTCCAGGTAGAGCCCGCCGTTCCACTGCACGACGTGCGGGAAGAGGTCGCCGTAGAAGGTGGAGTCCTCGGCGAGGAGCTTGTCCAGCGCCAGCTCACGCTTGGTGGTGATCAACTGGTCCAGGCGCAGCGGCCTCGGCGGGATCTCCGCCCACTGCTTGAGCGTCAGGTTGTGCTCCGGGTAGGGACGCCCGTCCCGGACCGCTCTGAAGATCACGACGGCACGCTCCCCTCCCCCTCGCCGGGCCGACCCACGACACCGGGTCGGGTCGCGGCGCGGCACCGCGACCCGCAGCACCGATGACCGTGCCAGCGTAGCGGGCTGCACCACACGGCGGTCTGCTCCCCGATGTCAGTTTCACCACCCGCCGTCCGGTTCGCCACCGGACGAAACACCCGACGGCACATCCGGCGCCGGTCAGCTCCAGCGCCCCCGCCGGACCACCTCGCCCACCGGACGACGCCCCCGGCGCAGCGACGGTGACCGGTGGTCAGGCGCGCGATAACCCACCGTGACGGCGCCGACGGGCTCGTACTCCGCCGGCACCCCGAACGCCTCCCGGTAGGCGTCGAGGCGCTGCGCGGGGATGCCGAAGAAACAGGCCCCCAGCCCCTCGTCCACGGCGGTCAGCAGCATCAGCAGGGCGGCGAAGCCGGTGTCCACGTACCAGTAGGGCACCGGCCAGCGCTCGGCCGAGCGGTCCGCCCAGCCCTTGTCCGGTTCCGCGTAGCGCTCCAGGTAGGCCGACCGGTTCGCGTGCGGGACGACGATCAGCGGGGCCCGGCGCATCCCCGCCAGCCACCGCTCCCGGCCGCCGCCGCCCGGGGTGGTCGCCGCCCAGAACCGCTCCCGGTCCTCCGGCGCCTCCAGCACCAGGAAACCCCAGCCCTGGGCGAAGCCGGCCGACGGCGCGCGGACCGCGTGGTCGAGCAGCCGCTCCACCACGTCGGGCGGGACGGGACGGTCCGGGTCGTAGTTGCGCACCATCCGGCGTCGCCGGACCACCTCGCCGAACTCCATGCGCTCCCCCGCTCAGGCCCCGGGCCGTACGCCCCAGGTACCCCGCCAGGTCGCTCCCGGCTTCAGGGTGATCACGTCCCGGCCCGAACGGAACGCGTCCGGCGGGCAGGTCATCGGCTCCACCGCCACGGAACGGCGCCGCCGCTCGCCGGGCAGGGCGTCGCCGGTGAACACCTGCCACCAGCCGAACTCCCGGTCCGCCCAGATCCGTACGCCCGCCGCGCCGTCCGGGGCCGCCAGGCTGACCACCGAACCACCGTCGTCGTCGCGGATCACGTCGCCGAAGCAGAGGTCGAGCCGGGCGCCGCCGATCCGGCGGGGGCTGGTCCAGTCGTACTCGGTGCCGGCGACCGGGGTGCCCCCGATCGGCAGCAGCCGCCCGTCCACCTGCAACCGCGTGCGGGCCGGCAGCCGCATCGACAGGTCGTCCACCGCCACCCCGGGCACCCGCAGGTACGGGTGCACCGCGAAGCCGAACGGCGCGGGCTCGGCGCCGAGGTTCGTCGCCTCGTGCTCCGCGCGCAACCCGTCCGGGCCGACGCTCCACCGGGTACGCAGCCGCAGCGGCCACGGGTAGCCCGGCTGCGGCGGCAGGTCGTAGCCGACGGTCACCGCGTCGGACGACTGCTCCACCAGCCGCCACGGCACCCAGTTGACCAGCCCGTGGATGGCCACGCCCCGGTCCGGCTCGCTGAGGGTGAGCTGCAACGACCGCTCGCCGAAGGTGTAGCGCCCGTCGCGGATCCGGTTCGGCCAGGGGGCCAGCACCTGCCCCGCGCAGCCGGGACAGATCTCGTCGTCGGCGTACCCGTCGAGGTGGTCGGTCCCGTCGTGCCGGTATGTCCGGACCCCACCGCCCACCTCCACGATGACGGCCTCGTGGCCGGCGGCGGAAATGGTCCACTGCGCGCCCGAGGGCGGACGCTGGTCGGGGGTGTCCATGCGGGCGACCCTAACGGTTCCCGCCCCGCCGTCGCTCGCCCCGACCCGCCCCGTCACGCCTTGTCACCGCCGGGCGGGTCCGCCGCCCGGTAGCGCAGCAGCACCGGGAAGGCCACCGCGAGCAGCACCGCGAGGGCCGCCGAGAGCAGCCCGCCGCCGACCCAGGCGACGCCGCCGCCGAAACCGGCCGCCACCGCACCGGCCCGCAGGTCGCCCAGGCGCGGGCCGCCGGCGATGACCACCGTGTTGACGCCCATCAGCCGCCCGCGCATCCGGTCCGGCGCGTAGACCAGCAGCATCGACTGCCGCAGCACGGCGCTGACCAGGTCGGCCGCCCCGGCCACCGCGAGCAGCAGCACCATCAGCCAGAGCTGGCCGGCGAGGCCGGCCGCCGCGATCGCCAACCCCCAGCCGACCACCGCCAGCACCAGCACCAGCCCCTGCCGGCGCAGTCGCCCGATCCACCCGGAGGTCAGCCCGCCGAGCATCGCGCCCGCCGCGATCGCGCTGTAGAGCCAGCCGACGGCCGCGCCGCCGCCGAAGCGGGACTCGGCGATCTCGGGGAAGAGCGCCCGGGGCATGGCCAGCACCATGGCGATCAGGTCGATGACGAAGGAGAGCATCAGCACCGGGGTGGTGGCCAGATAGCGCAGGCCGTCGACGATGCTGGCCAGCCCGGCCCGCCGTGGGGCGGCGTCCGGGTCCGCGTCCGGGTCCGGCTCCGGCGGCATGGCCGGCAGCTTCACCGTCGCCCAGACGGCGACCGCGTAGAGCACCGCGTCGGCCGCGTAGGCGATCGGCAGGCCGAGGTCGGTGCCCCACCAGGCGAAGATCAGGCCGGCGGCCAGCGGGCCGAACACCGAGGCTGCCGTGTAGGTGGTGAAGTTCAGCGTGGTCGCCGCCGGCACCAGCTCCGCCGGCACCAGCCGGGGCAGGATCGCGTTGCGGGTGGGCGAGCTGATCGCGAAGGCGATCGACTGCACCGCCACCAGGACGAGCAGCAGCAGCGGGCTGCCGATCCCGAGCACCGCCTGCACCGCCAGGCCGAACGTGGCGGCCCAGAGCACCGCCGCCGTCGCCAGCAGCACCTTGCGCCGGTCGTGCGCGTCGGCCACCGCGCCGCCCCAGAGCCCGAAGACCAGCAGTGGTACGAACGCCGCGATCCCGATCAGGCCGACCCAGAGCGAGCTACCGGTCAGCGCGTACATCTCCACCGGGACGGCGACCGCGGTGAGCTGGATGCCGAACATCGCGATGCCGTTGCCGAGCCACATCCGCCGGTACGCCGGCACGGCCAGCGGGCGCACGTCGATCGCGAAGCGGCGCAGCCCGGTCGACCGCGCGTCCTTGAGCTGGGTCACGGCGCCAGCCGCTCGACGGTCCACTCCCCGGGCCCGGTGAGCCGGAACCGCAGCCGGTCGTGCAGCCGGCTGACCCGGCCCTGCCAGAACTCCACCGACTCCGGCCGCACCCGCAGGCCGCCCCAGTACGGCGGGGCGGGGATCGGCTCGACCTCGGCGAACCGCTCCGCCGCCGCCCGGTACGCCTCGTCCAGCACGGCCCGCCCGGGGATCACCCGGGACTGGGTGCTGGCCCAGGCGCCGAGCTGGGAGCCGCGCGGCCGGCTGGCGAAGTACGCCTCCGTCTCCGCCCGGTCGACCCGCTCGACCCGGCCGGCCACCACCACCTGCCGGTGCAGCGGGAACCAGGGGAAGACGAGGCTCACGTGCGGGTTGACGGCCGCCTCGGCGCCCTTGCGGGACCCGTAGTTGGTGAAGAAGACGAAGCCCTCCGGGTCGTACCCCTTCAGCAGCACGGTGCGCGCGCTCGGTCGG
Source organism: Micromonospora sp. NPDC049060 (assembly GCF_040649055.1). Classification (NCBI taxonomy): domain Bacteria; kingdom Bacillati; phylum Actinomycetota; class Actinomycetes; order Micromonosporales; family Micromonosporaceae; genus Micromonospora; species Micromonospora sp. NPDC049060. The sequence continues at coordinate 163,326 of NZ_JBEZEV010000004.1, read as the reverse complement.
CCCTCGGCGTCGGCGGTGCCGACCACCATCGCGTTCGGTTCGGGCAGTCCGGCGGCGACCGCGTCGGCGAACCAGCGGGCGAACTGGCCGTGCCAGTCGGCAGCCAGGTCCGCCTCGGAAAGGCCCAGCTCCGGGGCGTACTCGTTACGCATACCCGCCGGCCGGACTGTGTCCCCCGTCACGTTCCCCCTCCTCCTCGTCGACCCGGCCCGCTGCCTGCGGCGCTGGCCAGCCCGCACCGCACAGTGTCGCCGACCCGGTCCGGGCCGCCCGGACCGGGGATGTCGTGTGCGGCACAGTCGCAGTGGGTCGCGAATCCGGTTACCCAGCAGGCAAGATGTCACGAACACATCCCTGAGGGTCGCCTAAGGCGCTCGCCCGGCTGGGCCGGGACCGGAGCCCCGGGCGGGCGCACCGAGCAGATCCAGGAGAGCGACATGGCCGATTTCAAACCCGGGCTGGAGGGCGTCGTAGCCTTCGAGACCGAGATCGCCGAACCCGACCGCGAGGGCGGCGCACTGCGCTATCGCGGCGTCGACATCGAGGATCTGATCGGCCAGGTCTCCTTCGGCAACGTGTGGGCGCTGCTGGTCGACGGGCGGTTCGGCCCGGGTCTGCCGCCGGCGGAGCCGTTCCCGGTGCCGGTGCACTCCGGTGACATCCGGGTGGACGTGCAGTCCGCGGTCGCGATGCTGGCCCCGTACTGGGGTCTCAACCAGCTGCTCGACATCTCCGACGAGCAGGCCCGCGAGGACCTCGCCCGGGTGTCGGTCACCGCGCTCTCCTTCGTCGCCCAGTCGGCGCGCGGCCTGGGCCTGCCGGCCGTGCCGCAGAAGGAGATCGACAAGGCGTCCACCATCGTCGAGCGCTTCATGAAGCGCTGGCGGGGCGAGCCGGACCCGCGGCACGTCAAGGCGGTCGACGCCTACTTCATCTCGGCCGCCGAGCACGGCCTGAACGCCTCCACCTTCACCGCCCGGATCGTCGCCTCCACCGGCGCGGACGCCGCGGCCTGCATCTCCTCCGGCATCGGCGCCCTCTCCGGCCCGCTGCACGGCGGCGCCCCCTCCCGTGTGCTCAGCATGCTGGAGGCGGTCGAGCGCAGCGGCGACGCCGAGGGCTACGTCAAGGGCGTCCTCGACCGGGGCGAGCGGCTGATGGGCTTCGGCCACCGCGTCTACCGGGCCGAGGACCCGCGCGCCCGGGTGCTCCGCCGCACCGCCAAGGAGCTGGGCGCGCCGCGCTTCGAGATCGCCGAGGCGCTGGAGAAGGCCGCCCTGGCCGAGCTCCAGGCCCGCCGGCCGGACCGGGTGCTCGCCACCAACGTCGAGTTCTGGTCGGCCGTGGTGCTGGACTTCGCCGAGGTGCCGGCGCACATGTTCACCTCCATGTTCACCTGCGCCCGGATGGGCGGCTGGAGCGCGCACATCCTGGAGCAGAAGAAGCTCCAGCGGCTGGTCCGCCCGTCGGCCCGCTACGTCGGCCCGGGCACCCGCAAGCCCAGCGACGTCGAGGGCTGGGACGCCATCCCGCACGGCGTCTGAGATGTGAGGAAGGGCCCCCTCCTGACGCCTGGCGTACAGGAAGGGGCCCTTCCTCGCATCCGGGTGCGGTCGGGTGCGACATCGGGGGCGGCGCGCTGGCACGGATTGTGGTGGACGCCTCAACGTCGCTGGTGGGATCAGCGGCCGGCGCGGCCGGCGCGGGTGGGAGGATGAGGGCCGGCAGTGTCGCCGGACCGGGCCCGGGTCCCGGCCACGTCGTGCGCCTGAGCGCGCGTCCGCCGTCGATCCGCGCCCGCCTGAACACCGGGCCCGCCCTCGCCCATGCGGAAGGATCTCGACAACCGTGGCTGACGCACCGACCATCCGGATTCCCGACGACCTCAAGCCCGCCGACGGGAGGTTCGGCTGCGGGCCGTCCAAGGTCCGTCCGGCGGCGGTCTCCGCCCTCGCCGAGGTGGCGACGAGCTACCTGGGCACCTCGCACCGGCAGAAGACCGTCCGCGACGAGGTGGCCCGGCTGCGCCGCGGCATCGCCGACTTCTTCTCCCTCCCCGAGGGCTACGAGGTGGTGCTGGGCAACGGCGGCACCACGGCCTTCTGGGAGGTCGCGACGTTCGGCCTGGTCCGCGACCGGGCGCAGTTCGCCAGCTTCGGCGAGTTCGGCGCCAAGTTCGCCAAGTCCGTCAAGGACGCCCCGTTCCTCGGCGAGCCCACCGTCCGCAAGTCGGAGGCCGGCACCGCGCCCACCCTGACCGCCGAGGCCGGGGTGGACGTCTACGCCACCCCGCACAACGAGACCTCGACGGGTGTCGCGGTGCCGATCAGCCGGGTGGCCGGCGCCGACCCCGGCTCGCTGCTGCTGGTCGACGCCACCTCGGGCGCCGGCGGCCTGGACGTCAACGTCGGCGAGACCGACGTCTACTACTTCGCCCCGCAGAAGTGCTTCGGCTCGGACGGCGGCCTGTGGCTGGCCCTGATGTCGCCGGCCGCGCTGGAGCGGGCCGGCGAGATCAAGGCGTCCGGCCGCTACATCCCGGCCTTCCTCGACCTGGTCACCGCGATCGACAACTCGCGGCTGGAGCAGACCTACAACACCCCGGCGCTGGCCACCATCTTCCTGGCCGCCGAGCAGACCGACTGGATGAACTCCCAGGGCGGGCTGGCCTGGGCGGCCAAGCGCACGGCCGAGAGCGCCGCGATCGTGTACGGCTGGGCGGAGCGCTCCGAGGTGGCGACGCCGTTCGTCACCGACCCGGCGCTGCGCTCCAACGTGGTCGCCACCATCGACTTCGCCGAGTCCGTCGACGCCACCGCGATCGCGAAGGCGCTGCGCGCCAACGGCATCGTGGACACGGAGCCGTACCGCAAGCTGGGCCGCAACCAGCTCCGCGTCGCGCTCTTCCCGGCCGTCGAGCCGGCCGACGTCGAGGCGCTGACCGCGTCGATCGACTACGTGGTCGAGCGACTCTGATCGCCGTCACGGTCGGTGGCCGCCGGACGCGTCGGCGGCCACCGACCGTGATCATCGTCGCAGCTCAGTCGCGACATGCGGGTGTCGCATCCCCCACCTGCGGACAGATGCGCGTACGGTGGTGCGAGGACGCCCGGGTGGCCGGCTCGTGGCGTGACGGCCAGCGAAGCGGGACGGAGGCTACGCCATGCGCCCAGTACGCTTCGTCGCCCTCTCCGAGGACGGCCAGGCCCTGGTGCTCGCCGACGAGGTCGGGCGACTGCTCGCCCTGCCCATCGACGAGCGGATCGCCGGCGCGTTGCACGCCGAGCCCGGCGCCCCGCCGCTCGCGGTGGCCCCGGCGGCGACCGCCGACCCGATCCCCTCACTCTCCCCACGGGACATCCAGGCCAAGATTCGCTCCGGCGAGTCCGCCGAGGACGTCGCCCGGATCGCCGGTGTGCCGGTCGACCGCGTGCTGCGCTACGCGGGCCCGGTGCTCCAGGAGCGGGCCATGCTCGCCCAGCACGCCCGCCGCACCCGGCTGAAGGGCGCGGAGAAGCCCACCCCGCTCGCCGAGGTGGTCAACGGCCGGCTGGCCCAGCACGGGATCGACACCGAGAAGATCTCCTGGGACGCGTGGCGCCGCGACGACGGCACCTGGCGGATCGTGGCGACCTGGCCCTCGGGCAAGGCGACCGCGCAGGCGATCTGGGATCTCGACAAGACCCGGCAGTCGGTCACCCCGCACGACGACATGGCGCAATACCTCTGCGCCGAGCGGCCCACCCCGATCCTCGGCCAGGAGCCGGCGCCGGAGCGGGGCGGCCACGCGCTGCCCGGCCCGTCGCGCGGCGAGCCGAGCCGGGGCGGGCACGGCCTGCCGGCGGCGGCGGAGCACAGCCGTCCCGGCCGCGACCCGATCCGGGCCGGGCGGGACGCCCTGCTCGCCTCGCTCGACCGCCCGCTCGGCTCGACCTCGGGTCGTGGGCTCGAACCCCGCACCCCGGCCGCCCTGGCCGGGCAGGACGCGCCACGCCAGCGGCCCGTCGGCGGCGGGGCGGCGGCGCTGCTCGGCGGTGGGCAGGGTTCCGCCTTCGACGACGACTCGGACGCGCCCAAGGAGGTGCCGGCCGTGCCGTCGCTGGCGGTGCTCCGGCCCCGTCGCACGGGCGCGCCGGCGGCAGCGGCGGGCGAGTCGACCGACGCCGGTGGCAAGCCGCGCAAGCGCCTGCCGAGCTGGGACGACGTGCTCTTCGGCAGCGGCCCGGCGGCGCGCGAGTCCTCGTGACCGCCTGACTCCGGCGACCACCCGGTCGCCGGAGTCAACGCGAGGCGCTCCAACTGCCGCCGTGGCAGGGTGGCCCTCATGGAGTACACGAACCTCGGCCGTACGGGCCTGTCGGTCAGCCGCCTCTGCCTCGGCACGATGAACTTCGGGCCGCAGACCACCGAGCCGGACAGCTTCGCGATCATGGACCGGGCCCTCGACCACGGCATCAACTTCTTCGACACCGCCGACGTCTACGGCTGGCAGACCGGCGAGGGGATCACCGAGCAGATCATCGGGCGCTGGTTCGCCCAGGGCGGCGGCCGGCGGGAGAAGGTCGTGCTGGCCACCAAGGTCTACGGCAAGATGGGCGAGTGGCCCAACCAGCAGGGCCTCTCCGCCCGGCACATCGTCCGGGCCTGTGAGGACTCGCTGCGCCGCCTCCAGACCGACACCATCGACCTCTACCAGATGCACCACGTCTCGCGGAGCACGCCGTGGGAGGAGATCTGGCAGGCCATGGAGACCCTGGTCGCCCAGGGCAAGGTCCTCTACGTCGGATCGTCCAACTTCGCCGGCTGGCACATCTCCGTGGCGCAGGAGGCGGCGGGAAAGCGCCACTTCCTCGGCCTGGTCTCGGAGCAGTGCATCTACAACCTCATGACCCGGTACGTCGAGCTGGAGGTGGTGCCCGCCGCGCAGCACCACGGGCTGGGCATCATCCCGTGGTCGCCGCTGCACGGCGGGCTGCTCGCCGGAGTGCTGCGGAAGATGGCCGAGGGCGGGGCCGCGCGGGGCGCCAGCGGCCGCTCCGCCGACGCGCTCGCCGAGCACCGGCCGACCATCGAGGCGTACGAGAAACTCTGCGGCGACCTCGGTCACGACCCGGCGGACGTGGCTCTCGGCTGGCTGCTGTCCCGGCCCGGGGTGACCGCCCCGATCATCGGACCGCGCACCACCGACCAGCTCGACCGTTCCCTGGGCGCCCTGACCGTCGACCTCGACGAGGACGCCCTCACCCGCCTGGACGAGCTCTTCCCGCCCGTGGGCAACGGCGGCCCCGGCCCCGAGGCCTGGGCCTGGTGACCGGGGAGCGTCAGAGGGGCCAGGCGGCCAGGCGGTCGTAGGTGGGGCGGGGGCCGGGGTGACTGCGCACGAGGACCATCTCGCCGGCCGGCCACTCCGGGCCCTCGTAGTCGTCGAGGGTGGCTACGTCGGCGGCCACGTCGGCCGGGGGCACCCGGTCGCCGGGGCGCGCGACGGTCAGGTGCGGGCGGAACGGCTTCTCGTCGTGCGGCAGGCGGGCGTGCCGCAGCCGGGAGCGGATCAGCCGGGCCAGCACCAGCACCGGCTCCACCTCGCCGCGCAGGTCGACCCAGAGCACGGTGAACCGGCCCCGCCCGAACCGCCCGCCGCCGGCCAGCCGGAGCCGGGGCGCGGCCTGACGGCCGTCGCGGGACCACTCGGCGGCGAGCCCGAGCGCGCTCTCCACGGCGACCAGCCGGTCCGCCTCGACGTCGCCGAGGAAGGCGAGGGTGACGTGCGCGTTGGCCGGGTCGGCGAGCCGGACGTTGGTCCCGGCGGCGGCCGCCGCGCCGATCCGCAGGTGGGCGACCTGCGCGCCGAGGTGCGCGACCGCCTCGGGCGGCGGGTAGAGCGCGACGAAGAGCCTCACGCGGCCCCGCCCTCAGCGGTGACGCTGCCAGTGACCGGCCCGGGCGGCCGGCAGGGTCAGCCCGGCGGCGTGCAGCAGGCCCTCCACCCGGACGCGTTCCAGCTCCAGGTCGACGCCCTCCAGCTCGGTCAGGTGCTCGGCCAGCCCGAGGGCCTGGCAGGCCAGCCGGAGCCGGTCGTCGTACGCCTGGAGGACCATGCCGTGCCAGACGGGCTGGCGGCCGTCGGAACCCACCCCCTGGCTGCGCAGGCGGCGCAGGTCGGCGGCGAGTTCCTCCAGCGGGCGCCGGTCGGGCCGGTCGAAGGCGGTGAGGTCGATGTCGCGGGTCAGCGCGTCGGCCTCGACGGCCCGGTCCAGCCGGGCGATGGTGCGCCGCTCCCGCCGGCGCTCACGCCACTCGGCGTACCCGCAGGCGACCCGGTCGATGATCTCGTCCGCGCAGAAGACCAGGGCGATCAGCGCCGGCAGGCTGGCCATGGCGACGATGGCCAGGATCAGCAGCAGCGCGCGTCCGAGCTCCACGTATCGACGCTAAGCCGCTTTCCCCCTTACCGCTACCGCTTTCGTGTCATCCGCGCCCTCGGCCGGGGAAGCGGTCGGCCCGCCCGGGCGACGGGCTCAGCAGTCGGCGGAGGTGACGTAGAAGCGCGGCATCGGCAGGATGCGGAAGCGCAGCCGGGCGCCGGAGCGGCGCAGCTGCCAGGTGAGCGCGATCAGGATGGTGGCCAGCGAGATCAGCCCACCGCTCCAGATGCTGGCGCCCGCGCCGTAGGTCTCGGCGACCCAGCCGATGAGCGGCGCACCGACCGGGTTGGTGCCGAGGAAGACCAGCACCCAGAGGGCCATCACCCGGCCGCGGAAGGCGGCGTCCGTGCCGAGCTGGACCCGCTGGTTGGCCGCCTGGGCGAAGTACACCATGAAGAACCCGGTCGGCAGCAGCAGCGTCACCACCATCCAGTACGCCGGGGCGAGCCCCACCAGCGTGCCGAAGCTGGCACAGCCGACCCCCGCGCCGAGCACCAGCCAGACCGACGGGCGGCTGCGCCGCCCCGTGCCGGCGAGCGCCCCGACCAGCGCGCCGACGGCCAGGGCGGTGCTGAACAGCCCGAACGAGGCGGCGCCGGTCTGAAACACGGTCTTGGCGAGCGCGGCGAGGGTGAGCTGGAAGTTGAACAGCGACATGCCGATCACCGACATCACCGCCATGGGCAGCAGCAGGTCGGGCCGCCGCCAGACGTAGCGCAGGCCGTCGACGACCTTGGCCGACGCCCGCTCGTCGCGCGGCGGCAGGGCCTCCCGGTGCAGCTCGGCGGGGCGCATCCGGATCACGGTGACCAGCGGGGCGATCGAGCTGAGCGCGGTGAACAGGAAGACCGGCCCGACGTCGAAGGCGGCGATGGCCAGGCCGGCGACGGCCGGCCCGACGATCCGGGCGGAGTTGAACACGGCCGCGTTGAGCGAGAGCGCGTTCGGCAGCAGCGACGTGCCGACCAGCTCGGAGACGAACGCCTGCCGGACGGGGGTCTCCACGGCGTTGGCGACGCCGAGCAGGGCCGCGAACGCGAAGACGTGCCAGAGCTGCACGAGGCCGGTGATCACCAGCAGGGCCATGGCGAGGGCCAGGACGGTCCAGAACGCGTTCGCGACGAAGAGCAGCATCCGCTTGTCGTAGCGGTCGGCGAGCCGCCCGGAGAGCAGGGTGAGCAGCAGCACCGGGGTGAACTGGAGCGCGGTCACCACGCCGAGCGCGGTGGCGGAGTTGTCGGAGAGCTCGAGGACCAGCCAGTCCTGGGCGATGAACATCATCCAGACGCCGATCAGCTTGATCAGTTGCCCGGATGCGAAGAGCCGGTAGTTGCGGACCTGTAGGGACTGGAACATCGTGCTCAGCTTCGCCTGCACTCTTGGTGCGCCTCCTCGCGGTCGTACGCGTCATCGACGGCGGACGGCGCGGTGGCACGAGGCGCGGGTCAGGCGCGGGCGAGCTGCTGAAGGATCTCGGCAGCCTGCCGCAGGGTTTCCCGCTCGGCTTCGGTCAGCTCGGCCAGCCGGCGGGCCAGCCACTCGTCGCGGACCCGCTCGAACTGGTCGAGCACGGCCCGTCCCCCCTCGGTCGCCGCCAGGATGACCTGTCGGCCGTCGGTCGGATGGGGGGTGCGCTGCACGAGGCCACGCTCCTCCAACTTCGCGACGATCTTGGTCATCGTGGGCGGCTGCACCCGTTCCACGTCGGCCAGTTCCCGAGGCGTCAGCGCACCCGCCAGCCGGAGGCTGGTGAGCGCGGAGAGCTGGGTGACCGTGAGGTCGCCGACCGGCCGGGCCTGGCGGACCCGTCGGTTCAGCCGGGTGATCGCATCACGCAGCTGCGGTGCCAGCTGCGCCGGTGGCACGCGGTTCGCCGTCACCGTCCGCTCCGTCACGATAGTTAGCCTAACTAATTAGCCAGGCGAATGACCACTGATATGAGCACGCTCACGAGAAGTTTGTCCTGCTCCGGGCCGGGTACCCCGTTCGGTCACCGGCCCGGAGCAGGCCGTGTTCAGAGCACCACGGACTCGATCGGCCCACGCAGGAAGTAGAGCACGAAGAGGGCGGCCACCCCGTACAGCAACGGGTGGATCTCCCGGGCCTTGCCCTTGGCGAGCTTCACCACCACGTACGTGATCAGGCCCGCGCCGATGCCGTTGGAGATCGAGTACGTGAAGGGCATCAGCACGATCGTCAGGAACGCCGGGATCGCGATCTCGTAGTCGGACCAGTCGATCGTCCGCACCGCGGTCATCATCAGGAAGCCGACCACCACCAGCGCCGTCGACGCCGCCTCGAACGGCACCACCACGACCAGCGGCGCCAGGAACATCGCCAGCAGGAACAGCGAGCCGGTGACCAGGTTGGCCACGCCCGTGCGGGCGCCCTCCGCCACACCGGCGGCACTCTCGATGTACGACGTGTTGCTGGACGTGCTCGCCGCACCGCCGGCAGCCGCCGCGATCGAGTCGACCAGCAGGATCTCCTTGGCCCGCGGCGGGGTGCCCCGCTCGTCGAGCATGCTCCCCTCCTGGCCGACCGCGACCATCGTGCCCATGGTGTCGAAGAAGTCCGTGATCAGCAGGGTGAACACGAACATCAGGACGACGACCCAGCCGGCCCGGCCCCACGAGTCGAACAGGTTGAAGTTGCCGAGCAGCGACAGGTCCGGCACGTCCACCCAGGTCTTCGGCAGCTCGGGGACGTTCAGCGCCCAGCCCTTCGGGTTGGGCTTGCCGTCGACGAAGGACGGCCCGATGTTCGCCACCGCCTCGACGATGATCGCCACCACGGTGGAGCCGAGGATGCCGATGAGGATCGCGCCCTTGACCCGCCGCACCATCAGCACGATCGTCAGCAGCAGACCCACCACGAAGACGAGCAGCGGCCAACTGGCCAGGCTGCCGCCGATGCCCAGGCTGACCGGGACGGTGGTGTTCTGCACGTCCGGCACCCGGCGGACGAAACCGGCGTCGACCAGGCCGATGATGGTCAGGAAGAGGCCGATGCCGACGCCGATCGCCGTCTTCATCTGCGTCGGCACCGAGCGGAACACCGCCGTACGCAGGCCGGTCAGCACCAGCACCGCGATGATCACACCCTCGATCACCACGAGACCCATCGCGTCCGCCCAGGTCATCTCCGGGGCGATCTCGTACGCGACAAGCGCGTTGACGCCGAGGCCGGCGGCGAGCGCCAGCGGGAACCGGCCGACCACGCCCATCAGGATGGTCATCAGGCCGGCGACCAGGGCGGTTGCCGCAGCGAGGGCGGCGATGGAGAGCTTCTTGCCGTCGCCGTCGACGGCACCACCGATGATGAGCGGGTTGAGCACCACGATGTACGCCATCGTGAAGAAGGTCGCCAGGCCACCGCGTACCTCGCGGCTCATCGTCGAGCCACGGGCGGAGATCTCGAAGTACCGGTCGAAACCGTTCCGGGGGTGCGCTGGGTCGGGTGGTGTGCCGTTCTCGGGCGGCGCTACTGCCATCAGGTCCTCGCAGGTGGATCTTCCGTTGTCGCGCGCATCGTCGCAGATCACCGGCCAGCAGGAAAAGTTGATCGCGTACGCTTGCCGCGTGCCGAAGGAGCAGCCCCCGCGGCCCGAGCCGCTCGACCCGCCGATGGTGCCGTTCGCCCTCGCCGGGATGGCGGCCTGGGCGACCGCCGGGCTGGTGCTGCTGGTCTTCTTCCGCGACTGGCTGAGCGCGCACGATCACCAGGACTGGCTGTGGACCTGCCTGGCCGGTTTCCTGTGGGGTTTCCCCGGTCTCGCCGTGATGATGCGGCACGACGCCAACCGACGTCGCCGCCGCGCCGGCCGCTGACCTGCGACGACACCGGTCCGCCGGACCGGTGCCGCGCCAATGGCGTCAGGGGTGGCCGTACGGCTCCGCCGGCTCCGCGGCCTCGACGGAGCCCGGTGCCCGGCTGACCGCCATGGGCTCGACCGCGCTGTCGTCGTAGACCGTCGGCATCTCCTCGACCGGGGTCTCGGCGGCCTCGATCAGGGTCTCCGAGTGCGCCCCGCAGCCGTGGTCGGCGCTGACCACCCGACCGTCGTCGGGGGCGTAGAAGTTGCCGCAGGCCCCGAAGGACTGCCGCAGGGCGCCGGCGAGCGGCAGGTAGAAGCCGCAGGTGCCGCAGCGGGCGGCGGCGGGGGCGGCGGCCGAGATCGCGGCGGACGGGCCGTGGTCGCCGTCGTACCAGCGCTGGGCGGCCTCGCTGCGCCCCTCCCGGGAGAGCACCCGGGCCCGGCCGAGACCCAGCTCCCACGCGGTCTCCTCGACCGCCGGGTCGTCGGAGAGCAGGTAGCCGGGCTGGAGCCGGTCGTCGTCCGCCGGGGTGGGCAGCAAATCGCCGGGGCCGAGGTCGCCCGGCTTGAGTCGCTCCTGCCACGGCAGCCAGCCGGGCGCGAGCATCGCGTCCGTGCCGGGGATCAGCACCGTCTCGCAGACGGTGACGTGCCGGCTGCGCGGCACGCGGGTGACGGTGACCGCCCACCGCCAGCCCCGGTAGCCGGCGAGCCGGCACTCGAAGTAGTGGGTGACGAGTCGGTCACCCTCCGCGACGGCCTGCAGGTGGTCGCCGATGTCCGAGGGGTCGACCTCGGTGATGGCGTCACGCGCCACCTCGACGGCGGCGGCGCAGACCTGGTCGAGACGAGCGGCACGGGCGGAGGCAGGCCTGGTCACCCAACCATTGTTCCCCATGCGTACGGCCGACCGACAGGCACCCGCCGACGACGTTCTGGGACAGTGGTGCGGCACGGACGGACTGAATGGGTGAGGATGGTGGGCATGCCGCTGTTCTCCCGCTCCGGGCGGTCCGTACTCGGGCGGACCGTCGGCACCGGCATCAAGGCCGTCCGCCTGCTGTTCCGTGGCTCGGTCAGCAGTGGCCGCTGGATGACCCGGCGGGCGGGCCGGGCCCGCACCCGGGGCGCCGGGGGCGAGGTCGGCATGGTCCGCCTCTTCGACCTGCACGCGGTCTCCTGCGCCGGGGACACGCTGATCGCCATCGGCCTCGCCGGGACGATCTTCTTCAACGTCCCGCTCGGCGAGGCACGCAGCAAGGTCGCCCTCTACCTGCTGGTGACCATGGTGCCGTTCGCCATGCTCGCCCCGGTGGTGGGCCCGCTGCTCGACCACTTCCGCCACGGCCGCCGGTACGCGCTGGCCGCCACCATGCTCGGCCGCGCCTTCCTGGCCTGGCTGATCTCCGACTACATCCACGGCTTCGGCCTCTACCCGGCGGCCTTCGGCGTGCTGGCGCTCTCCCGCGCGTACGGGGTGGCCCGCTCGGCGGCCGTCCCACGGCTGCTGCCGGAGGGGCTGGGGCTCTCCCAGGTGGGCGCCCGGGCCAGCGTCTACGGCACGGTGGCCGGCGCCCTGGTCGCTCCGATCGGGCTGGCCGCCTTCTGGTTCGGGCCGCAGTGGCCGCTCCGGGTCGCCTCGATCATCTTCTTGGTCGGCATGGTGATCTCCCTGCGCCTGCCGCCGAAGGCCGACTCCGAGCCACCGGAGCGGGTGCCCCGGCCGCTGCGTGCGCTCTGGCGGCGCACCGGCGACCGCCCGCTGGGCCGGGGACGGCCGGCCGGCCGACTCGTGATCGCCACCCTGATCGGTGCCGCGACGCTACGCGGGCTGTACGGGTTCCTGCTGCTCTTCCTCGCCTTCGCGATCAAGGCCGGCGACCTGACCACCGTCGTCTTCGGCCGGGACCTGGGCGACGAGGGGGCGCTGGGCCTCGTCGGCGCCGCGCTGGCCGTGGGCACCTTCCTCGCCACCGCGATCGGCACCCGCCTGCGCATCCACCGACCCGTCGCGATCCAGTCCAGCGGCATGATCATCATGGGTGGGGTGGCGATCCTCGCCGCGTTGAAGTTCTCGCTGCCGATGGTCGCCCTGCTCTGCCTGGTGACCGCGCTGATGAGCGGCATCGCCAAGCTCACCGTGGACGCCTCGATCCAGGAGCGCATCCCGGAGCGGCTGCGGGCCAGCTCGTTCGCCCACTCCGAGACCGTGCTGATGCTCGCGTTCGTCGCCGGGGGCGGGCTGGGGCTCGTACCCTTCGACGGCCGGATCGGGATCGCGGTCGCCGCCGGGGCCGGCACGCTGGCCGCCGTCCGGGGCGTGGTGGTGGCGAGCCGCCTGCGCGCCGAGCGGCTGGCCGGTCGCCCGCTCGCCGACGACGAACTGGCCGACGAGACCGGCGGGGACGACGACCGCACGGGCGGAAAGGACGGCACGGGCACCACGGTCCGCGCGCACACCACGGCCGGCGCGCACACCGGGGCTGGCGCGGCGGACGCGACCGGCACGCGCGGCACGGGCGGCGGCGTCGGCGCACGCACCGAGGCGGAGACCACTGCCGAAACCGGGGTGGCGCCCGTCTCGCCTGCCCCGGCGCAGGGCTCGCCGCTGGACGACCCGACCCTAGCCCCGCCGGGGTACCACATCTACCGGCCGTCGTCGGCCGTCGGCGGGCCGGGCGGGGCGGACGACGAGACCCGGCGGGAGCCGCAGGGGCCCCTGCCGTGACGGGCCTGCTGGTGGTCACGGCGGTGCCCGCCGAGGCCGAGGCGGTCCGCGCGGGCCTGACGGATGCGTCGACGACGGTGCTGCCCGTGGGCGTCGGCCCCGCCGTCGCCGCCGCCACCACCGCCCGGCTGCTGGTGCTCGCCGAGGCGGCCGGGCGCCCGTACCGCGGCGTGGTCAGCGCGGGCGTGGCGGGCGGCTTCGCCGGCCGGGCGGAGGTCGGCGCGACGGTGCTGGGCGCCGTGTCCGTCGCCGCCGACCTGGGCGCCGAGTCGCCGACGGGCTTCCTCCCGGTGGACGAGCTGGGCATGCCCCCGGAGTGGCTCGGTGGGGGCATCGCGCTCGCCGCCGACCCCGGCCTGCTGGCCACCCTGCGGGCCGCGCTGCCGACGGCCACGGTGGGCGCGGTGCTGACCGTCAGCACGGTGACCGGCAGCGCCGCCAGCACCGACGCCCTGCGCCGGCGTCACCCCGATGCGGTCGCCGAGGCCATGGAGGGGTACGGCGTGGCCGTCGCCGCCGCGCAGGCCGGCGTCCCCTTCGTCGAGCTGCGTACCGTCTCCAACCCGATCGGCCCCCGCGACCGCGACGCCTGGCGCATGGGCGAGGCGCTCGCCGCCCTCACCACCGCCGCCACGGCCCTGAACTGAACCGCCCGCCCGCCTGCTACCGCCCGTCCCTGCCCCTGCACTCCGGCCCGGCGATCATCTTCTGTGCACCGGTCGCCGGTCGAACCGCAGAGCCGTCGGCCGGCTCGCCTCCACCTGGTATCCGCAGGCCACCAGGAAATCGGCGCCACCGACGCCGGAGATCCCGGCGATGGCGCGCACCGTTCGGATGCCGGCCCGGTCCAGCTCATCGCCGAGGAGCCCGAGCAATCGGCGGCCGATACCCAGGAAGCGCAGCTGGGGGGCTACGAGGACACCGTCCAGCACCAACTCCCGCTGGTCGCCCAGATCCTCACCGAGCAACAGATCCTCGCTGCGTTCGTGCGCCCGGAGTTCGCCGACCAGTTCACCGCCCGGCAGTACGGCCACAAGCCGCCAGCACCCGTCCGGCACCCCCTCCGTCACCCGACGGAAACGCACGGCGGCGCGGGCCCGCTCCCGCACCCGCCGCTCGTCGCGCCGCCCGCGATAGAGGTCGTACGTCCTCTCCGGCACCCGCACCGGCCACTGCGCCGGTGAGACGTACCAGTGCCCCCACCACGCAGCCGGCCAGTCCTTCAACGTCCGGACCTCCCGGATGTCCAGGTGCGCGGGATAGCGGCGGCCTCCCTCGTCGCGTCGTTCCTCGTGCGGTACGGGCGGCAGCGCAACGCCGGTCCCCGGGCCGCCATCGGTGGTGCCCTGGTCAGCGGTCCGGACGCGGACCGCCAGCTCTCCGCCAGCGGCCCGGACCAGTCGCTCCACCGTCCGCAACTTCGGGTCGGCTCCCGGGTCGGCCTCGATCCGCGCCACCGTGCTCTTGGGTACGCCCGACCGGCGCGCCAACTCCCGCTGGCTCAGGTCTGCTCCGCGTCGGAGAGCGCGAAGCGCCCTCCCCACCTCGATCGATCCGTCCCGTTCCGTCATGTGTCGATCGTGGCGACGGCACGAATGCGGTTCAACACGTGCGGTCTTCCTGTGGATAAACCTGTGGACAATCGGTTTGGGTTAGGTGGCGGCGCCACCGCCGTCCTCGACACCCCGCACAGACGGCTTACCGCCGCCGTGCTCTTCGGCACGCTGTCGAGCTGCCCCGTCTGTGAGACCAGGCTGGGGCAGACCGCCCTCGGCCAGCAGAAGCAGGACTTCGAGCGGCCGCCTCGTCGACCTCGGCCCCGGCGCCGGCTGGCGAGACCGGCGCGACACCGGTCTACCTGAGACTGGAGCCGAAGAAGCGGGTCGGATTTACCTCAGACCGGAGCCGGAGAAGCGGGGTCGGAGCCGGAGACGCCAGCGACGTGGAATACCCCGCAAGCCATGTGAGGCCGAACATGCCGGGGTGTTCCTCGACGGGCTTGCCCCGTCTGTGAGGGCAGCTCGACAGCGCCGAACAGAGCTACCCGCCGGTCCTCGACAAGCTGGCCGCCGAGCGCGGCCAAGAGAGTGAGGTAGGCGCCAGCGGCAGGCGGCTCAGGGGGCAGCGCGGCCAGGCAGGAGCGTGCGACCCGGGCGGCAGCGCGACCTCGCAAGTGAGCGCCACCTTGCAAGTCAGCGCCACCTCGCGGAACAGGTCACAGTCGTGGGGACCGGGCGAGGCCGGGCCCACGACGACGGGGATACGGTGAGGGTGTGGCGCTCTCGCTGGCTGTTTCGCCCTGCCCCAACGACACGTTCGTCTTCCACGCCCTGGTGCACGGTCTCGTGCCCGGCGCACCGCCGGTCGACGTCACGTACGCCGACGTGGACGTCACCAACACGGCCGCCGAGCGGGGTGCGTTCGACCTGGTCAAGGTGAGCTACGCGGCGCTGCCGTGGCTGCTGGACGACTACCACCTGCTGCCCTGCGGGGGCGCACTGGGCCGTGGCTGCGGCCCGCTGGTGCTGACCCGCGGCGACCACCCCGACCGACCCGACGGCCCCAGCCAGCCCGACCGGCTCGGCCAGCCCGACGACCTCGGCAGGCCCGGGCGGCTCCAGCCCGACCGGCTCGGTGGCCCCGGGCGCGCCGACCTGAGCGGCGCCACGGTGGCGGTGCCGGGCGACCGGACGACGGCGTACCTGCTCTTCCGGCTCTGGGCGGCCGACCGGCCCCCGGCGCGGATCGAGGTCGTGCCGTTCCACGAGATCATGCCGGGCGTCGCGGCCGGACGGTACGACGCCGGGCTGGTCATCCACGAGGCCCGGTTCACCTACCCACGGCACGGCCTGACCGCCCTGGTCGACCTCGGCGAGTGGTGGGAGGCCGACACCGGCCTGCCCATCCCCCTCGGTGCCATCCTGGCCCGGCGCGGCGCGGTCGACCCGGAGGCCGCCGCCGGGTGGATCCGCGAGTCGGTACGCCAGGCCTGGGCCGATCCGGCCGCCAGCCGGGAGTACGTGCTGGCCCACGCCCAGGAGATGGAGCCCGACGTGGTGGACCGCCACATCGGGCTCTACGTCAACGAGTTCACCGCCGACCTGGGGGACGCGGGCTTCGCCGCCGTCGAGGCGTTGCTCGGCCGGGCCGCCGACGCCGGGCTGGTGCCTCAGACCTCCAGCTCGTTGGCGACCGCGTGGACCAGCTGAGCGATCTTCTGCGCCGTCTTGCGGTCGGGGAAGCGACCCCGGCGCAGGTCCGGCTGGACCTTCGCCTCCAGCACCTTGATCATGTCCTCGACGAGGCCGTGCAGCTCCTCGGCCGGCCGGCGGCGCAGCTCCGCCATCGACGGCGGGGCGTCTAGCAGCTTGACCCCCATCGCCTGCGCGCCCCGGCGGCTGTCCACCACGCTGAAGTCGATCCGCTGACCGCCCTTGAGGTCGGTGACACCCGTCGGTAGCGCGCCCTTGGGAAGGAACACGTCGCCACCCTCGTCACTGGTGACAAATCCGTATCCCTTGGCCGCGTCAAACCACTTCACTCGACCCGTCGGCACCTGAGAACCCCTGCTTCGCTTGAGCTTGAGACGTCTACCGCTCCAAGGCTAGCCGGATCATGCCGTCCAGCGCCGCCGGGAATCCGGTGAGATCATCCAGCACCGCCTCCGCCCCGGCCGCGCGCAGCTCGTCGGCGGTGCACGGGCCCGTGGCGACCCCGATGCCGGGTACGCCCGCCGCTCCCGCGGCCACCATGTCGGCCACGTGGTCGCCGACGTAGTGGGTCGCGCCGTGCTGCCGCAGGGCGGTCGCCTTTCCCTCCGCGAACAGGTCGCCGGCCACCTCGTCGACCACCAGGCCCAGGTGGTCGAGGTGCAGCCGGGCCAGGCGGCCCTGCTTGGCGGTGACCACCAGCACCCGCCCGCCGCGTTCGCGTACCGCGTCGATCGCGGCGACCGCCCCGGGCAGCGGGACGGTGGGTGTGATCGCGTACGCCGGATACAGCTCGCGGTACGTCCGGACGGCCTCGTCGACCTGCTCCGGCGGGAACCAGCGGGCGATCTCCGTACGCAACGGCGGGCCGAGCCGCGCCACGGCGGCCGCCGCGTCCACGTGCACCCCCGTGCGGGCCGTCAACGCCCGGAACGTGTCGGCAATGCCGGGACGCGAGTCGACCAGGGTCATGTCGAGGTCGAAGCCGACCGTCAGCGCTGCCATGCGGGAGAACGTACCCGCCCAACCCCGGGTCAGCCGGACGTCCGAGGGGCGGGAGGACCCTCTGCCGGGCTAGCGTGGAACGACGATGACCACCTCACTCGCCGACCACCTGCGGTCACTTCCCGACGAGTCGCTCGCCGCCCTCCTCCAGTTGCGGCCGGACCTCGTCGTGCCCGTGCCGGCCGACGTCTCCGCGCTCGCCACCCGGGCCCAGTCGCGGGTCTCGGTGGCCCGCGCCCTCGACGCGCTGGACCAGTTCACCCTGCTGATGCTCGACGCCGCCCGGCTGACCCGGGACGCGGCCGAGCAGACCACCTCCACCGACGCGGTGCTCGCCATGGCGACCGCCGGGCCGCAGCCGCCCGCCCCCACCACCGTCCGCGCCGCCGTGAACCGGCTGCGCGCGCTCTTCGTGCTGTACGGCCCCGAGAGCGCCCTGCGCGTGGTGGCGAGCGTCGACGAGGTCTCCCCGTACCCGGCGGGCCTGGGTCGACCGGCGGCGGAGCTCGGCCCGCGGGCGGCGGCGCTCTGCGCGGACCCGGCGAAGCTGCGGCGGACGCTGCTGGCCGCGCCGCCCTCGGCCCGGGCGATCCTGGACCGGCTGGCCGCCGGACCGCCGGTAGGCAGCGTGCCGGCGGGCGCGTTGCAG
This sequence comes from Micromonospora sp. NPDC049060, assembly GCF_040649055.1. NCBI lineage: Bacteria > Bacillati > Actinomycetota > Actinomycetes > Micromonosporales > Micromonosporaceae > Micromonospora > Micromonospora sp. NPDC049060. Next base: position 145,493 of record NZ_JBEZEV010000004.1, on the reverse strand, counting down.
GCGCCCCCGCTCGGTGCGGAGGCCGACCTGCCCCCGGACCCGACGAACGGCGGCGTGCCGACCGGCTCGCCGGTGCGCTGGCTCGTCGACCACCACCTGCTGGTGCCGGTCTCCGGCGGCCGGGCCGGTGCCACGGGCACCGTCGAACTGCCCCGCGAGGTGGGCCTGCTGCTGCGCCGCGACAGCGGCCCGCTCGGCCCGCTGCGCAGCAGCCCGCCGCCCGTGGCCACCGCGCCGCGCGAGCCGAAGGCCGCCGACTCCGCCGGGGCCGGGCAGACCATGGAGGTGGTACGCCACACCGAGGCGCTGCTGGAGCAGCTCGCCGCCGAACCGGCACCGGTGCTGCGCTCGGGCGGCCTGGGCGTCCGTGACCTGCGCCGGCTCGCCAAGGCCGTCGGGGTGGACGAGTCGACGGCGGCCCTGCTGCTGGAGGCGGCGTACGCGGGCGGGCTGGTCGGCGAGGTCGACCTGCCCGGGGCCACCACCACCCGGCACGGCGCCGACCAGCAGGTCCTGCCCACCGCCGGGTACGAGGTGTGGCGGGCGGGGACGCTCGCGCAGCGCTGGGAGCAGCTCGCCCGGGCCTGGCTGACCATGACCCGGCAGGCCGGGCTGGTCGGGCAGCGCGACGACCGGGACCGGCCGATCACGGTGCTCTCCGCCGAGGCGGAGCGGGCCGGCGCGCCGGCCGCCCGACGGGCCGTGCTGGAGGTCCTCGCCGACCTGGAGCCGGCCACCGGGCCCACCCCCGAGGAGGTGCTGGCCCTGCTCGACTGGCGGGCGCCGCGGCGCAGCCGGGGACGGGAGGCCGCGCACCGGGAGGTGCTGGTCGAGGCGGCCACGCTGGGCGTGACGGGGCTGGGGGCGCTCACCTCGTACGGGCGGCTGCTGCTCGCCGACGTGACCGCCGCCGACGAGCGGGGCGGCGACGACCCGCTCGGGCTGCGGGCGGACACCGAGAGCGGCGACCCGACGAGCGCCGTACGCGCGCTGGACGCGCTGCTGCCCGCCCCGGTGGACCACTTCCTCGTGCAGGCGGACCTGACCGTCGTGGTGCCCGGCCCGCCCGACCCGGCGCTGGCCGCCGAGTTGGAGGTGGTGGCGGAGCACGAGTCTGCCGGCGGGGCCAGCGTGCACCGGGTCACCCCGGCCAGCGTGCGCCGGGCCCTGGACGCCGGCTACTCGGCCGACGACCTGCACACCCTGTTCCGCCGGCGGTCCCGCACCCCCGTCCCGCAGGGGCTGACGTACCTGGTGGACGACGTGGCCCGCAAGCACGGCGGGCTGCGCGTCGGCTCCGCCGGGGCGTACGTGCGCAGCGACGACGAGGCGCTGCTGACCGAGGTGCTCGCCGACCGGCGGCTGGAGCCGCTGGCGTTGCGCCGGCTGGCGCCGACGGTGCTGTCGACGCCGTACCAGGTGGGTCGGATGCTGATGGTGCTGCGCGACGCCGGGTACGCCCCGGTGCCGGAGGACGCGAGCGGGTCGGCGGTGCTCGCCCGCCCGAAGACCCGGCGGGCGCCGGCCCGGGTGCCGGTGACGACCCGGACGCTCGACCCGCTGACCACACCGAAGCTGGCCATGCCCCGCCTGCTCGGCGTGGTGGAGCAGATCCGGCGGGGCGACGCCGCGGCCCGGGCCGCGCGACGGGCGCCGGCCGTGGTCCGGGGCGGGGTCGGGCGCACCGGTCCGGCGCCGGTGCCCTCCCACAGCGACGCCCTCGCGGTGCTCCAGCAGGCGATCCGGGACCGGGCGCGGGTCTGGGTCGGGTACGTCGACGCGCACGGGGCGACCGCGTCCCGGCTCGTCCGGCCGGTCTCGATGGGCGCGGGCTACCTGCGCGCCGAGGACGACAGGACGGAGATGCTGCACACGTTCGCCCTGCACCGGATCACGGCGGCGGTGCTGGAGGACTGAGCGGTTCGGGTCAGCGCCGGCTGCGGCGTACGGTCCCGATGACGGAGACGATCAGCAGCAGCGTGAACCCGGCGCCGGCCGACTCGCCGACCGAGTCGACGAAGCCCTGTTCGAGCACCAGCCAGCCGAAGAGGAACCAGCCGACGAGCACCACCGCCGCCACCCCGTACGCGACGACGGTGGCGGTGGAGACCTCCTCGACGGGCGACCGGTCGGGCGCGGGACTGTGCTCCGGTATCACTTCACGGTCGACCGTCATCTCCAGCCTCCCCGTCCGGTTCGACGCCTGGCATCCAGCGTGACACCGCCGTGGCGGGAGTGACAGGGGATAAAACCCCGATCGGACGAGTTGTGCGACCTCGGGGTGGCGTGGGCGGCCGGGCGGCTCAGGTGCCGGGGCGCCGCCCCACCAGCACCACCTTGCTGCCGACCTTGCCCAGCTCCCAGTAGCGGACGGCGTCGCCGGGCAGCAGGTTGACGCAGCCGTGCGAACCGATCGACTTCTCGTGCAGGTAGGTCGTGGTCTGGTGGAAGCCCATGCCCTGGGTGAAGTGCTGCCAGTACGGCAGCCACACCTCGTACGGGTCGGACCACTCCTTGACGTTGCGGTAGTTGATCGTGAACGTGCCGGCGGGGGTGCGGTAGCCGGGCATGCCCGTGCGGGTGACGGTCGGCTTCACGAGCACCTTGCCGTTGCGCATGACCCAGGTGGTCTGCCGGGTCAGGTCGATGCAGAAGGTGGTGCCCGAGCCGGCCCGGCAGCGCGCCGTGTCGGTGGTGGCGAGCCGCTTCGCCACGTCGTACGTAGTGGGCCCGGCGCGGCCGTGGGCGGGGCGGATGTCGTACCGCTTCTGGAACTTCTTGATGGCGGCGCAGTCGGCGGCGGACTGCCGGCCGTCGACGGTCACCCGCCCGAACCCGCCCAGCCGGGCGAGGTACGCCTCCACCTCGCGCTGGTGCTCGCCCTGCGGGCACCCGGCGACGGACGGCGACGCGGTGGGCTTCGTCGCGGGGCGCGTCGGCCTCACCGTGGGGCGCGTCGGTTGCGGCGTGCTCCGCGTCGGCTTGACCTTGGGCTTCGGCGGCGCCGTGGTCGGCTGCGCCCGCTGGTCCGGCCCGGGCGCGCCGCTCGCCCCCGTTACCCGCTCCGCAGCCCCGGCCGCGACGGGTCCCCCGCCCCCACCGCCACCGGCCTGCGGATCGAACGTGCACGCACCGGCACCGACCAGCGTGACCACTGCCAGGGCGAGCAGCCGGCTGCTGATCCGGACGTGTTTCATGCTGCCTCCCCTGACAGGTGTTCCCTTTGCTAGACGTTGCGAGTACCGCTCCGGTTGCTCCAGGTGACCAGATTTTTCTGCGGTCACCCGGCTGCGTGCAACACTGGTGGGTCGGCCTGGGCGGGTCAGTCGCCTCCCGGACAGCCGGCGACCCGAGGTGGAGGAGAGGCACTGGCGTGAGCGGTGGACCCCTGATCGTGCAGTCGGACAAGACCCTGCTGCTGGAGATCGACCACCCGGATGCGCAGGCGTGCCGGATGGCCATCGCGCCCTTCGCCGAGCTGGAGCGCTCCCCGGAGCACGTGCACACCTACCGGCTGACCCCGCTCGGGCTGTGGAACGCGCGCGCCGCCGGCCACGACGCCGAGGGCGTGGTGGACTCCCTGATCAAGTACTCCCGCTATCCCGTGCCGCACGGGCTGCTGGTCGACGTGGCCGAGACGATGGACCGGTACGGCCGCCTCCAGCTCGCCAACGACCCGGCGCACGGCCTCGTCCTGCGGGCGCTGGACCGGCTGGTGCTGATCGAGGTGGCGAAGAGCAAGAAGCTCGCCGGGATGCTCGGCGCGAAGCTCGACGACGACACGATCGCGGTGCACCCGTCGGAGCGGGGCCGACTCAAGCAGGCGCTGCTCAAGCTCGGCTGGCCGGCCGAGGACCTGGCCGGCTACGTCGACGGCGAGGCGCACCCGATCGAGCTGGCCGAGGCCGGCAAGGACGGCCGCAAGCCGTGGACGCTGCGGTCGTACCAGCGGGAGGCCGTGGAGGCGTTCTGGGCCGGCGGGTCGGGCGTCGTGGTGCTGCCGTGCGGCGCCGGCAAGACGCTGGTCGGGGCGGCGGCGATGGCCGAGGCGAAGGCGACCACCCTGATCCTCGTCACGAACACGGTGGCGGGCCGGCAGTGGAAGCGCGAGCTGATCGCGCGCACGTCGCTGACCGAGGAGGAGATCGGCGAGTACTCGGGCGAGCGCAAGGAGATCCGCCCGGTCACCATCGCCACGTACCAGGTGCTCACCTCGCGCAAGAAGGGCACGTTCACCCACCTGGACCTGTTCGGGGCCCGCGACTGGGGCCTGGTCGTCTACGACGAGGTGCACCTGCTGCCCGCGCCGATCTTCCGCTTCACCGCGGACCTCCAGGCCCGTCGCCGGCTGGGCCTCACGGCGACTCTGGTACGCGAGGACGGCCGGGAGGGCGACGTGTTCAGCCTGATCGGCCCGAAGCGGTACGACGCGCCGTGGAAGGACATCGAGCAGCAGGGCTGGATCGCCCCGGCCGAGTGCACCGAGGTACGCGTGACGCTCACCGACGCGGAGCGCATGTCGTACGCGACGGCGGAGGCCGAGGAGCGCTACCGGATGGCGGCCACCGCCCGCACCAAGCTGCCCGTGGTCAAGGCGCTTGTCGACCGGCACCCGGACGACCAGGTGCTCGTCATCGGTGGCTACATCGACCAGCTCCACCAGCTCGGCGAATACCTGGACGCGCCGATCGTGCAGGGCTCCACCACCAACAAGGAACGGGAGCGGCTCTTCGACGCGTTCCGCTCCGGCGAGGTGCGCACGCTGGTCATCTCGAAGGTCGGCAACTTCTCTATCGACCTGCCCGAGGCGGCCGTGGCGATCCAGGTGTCGGGCACGTTCGGCTCGCGGCAGGAGGAGGCGCAGCGGCTCGGCCGGGTCCTGCGGCCCAAGGCCGACGGGCGACAGGCGCACTTCTACACGGTCGTCTCCCGCGACACCATCGACACCGAGTACGCGGCCCACCGGCAGCGCTTCCTCGCCGAGCAGGGGTACGCGTACACGATCGTCGACGCCGACGACGTCCTCGGCCCGAAGCTCCCCACGGTCGACTGATCTCGAGGCGTCAGGGCTCGGCTACGGCGCCTGCTCGCCCTGCTCCCGCATGTCGGCCATGACTTCCCGCAATAACTCTTGGTGTCCTTGCAGAGCAGCCGTCTTGGAGGAGGCGAGCCACGAGAGGGACGGGAACCGGCGCAGGTGGCAGCGAACTCGTCGTCCTGGGCCGACCACGTGACGCGGTAGGCATAGTGGAGCAAATCCGGATGGGTGTCACTCTGCATCGCTGTCTCCTCCGCATCGCCTCAACGAGCACCGTCGGCGAAGCCGACGACGGACTAGTTGCGTCTCTGGCGTGGGACGGTGACCTGCTCGATGCGGGCGGTGATGGCACCGACAAAGGCAGCGAAGCCAATTTCCGGATCGGGCTGGCGAATCGGCGCGTCCGTCTCGCGCGACGACGTGACGAGGCAGGTGGCGTCGTAGAGCCCAGCGTCCATCAGGCGCTTGCAGAAAATTGCGTACCGATCCAGGTAGGAGGTGTCCGCGAAGACCGGGTCGACCGGCAACATGCCGCTTCTGGGCCTCCCCGTGCGGGTCGACCCCTCCGCTTCTTCGAGCAGGAGCACGTAACCTAGCCATGGCCTCAGCGGCCCGAGCAAGCCGTGCTCGTAGGCATGCCACACGTCGACCGCGCTGCCGATCGCCTCTTCGTTCCGGTTGTTGAAGTTGTTGCCGAACGAGGGGCCGACGTGGGACTTCAGCTCGATGGCCGCGAAGAGTTCGCCCTCGTGAAGCACCACCAAGTCCCACTGCTTGGTCGGCCGGAAGTAGCCGGGCAGCTCGACTCCGGACTTACAACGCACGTCGTCCGACGGAAATCCGGCGTCGCGGAAAACATTCGCCAGCAGTTCGGTCAGCGCGTCGAGATGGGCACCGCCGGTGACCGCGCCCCGTCCTCCGGTGTCGGACCTGCCCGAGAGCAGTTTCTTTGCGGCCTGCGACTCCCGAACCACCCAGGAGCTACGCACCGCCTCCTCGAACGCACGTTGGTCCATTGATCGAAGCCTCCAGATCCGAAATCCCGTACACGCGTAGGGCAGCCTTCGTCGCCGCCTGCGTATCCCGCCTGTCGAATGCGGCGGCTAGCGCGGCGCGCTCGGCGGCCGGGATCGTCTCGGGCCGCGGAACGCGGATCCGGCGGAGGTACTGGGCTTGGAATCGAAGGGTGCCACCGCGCATCTTAACGGCGTACGCCTCCACGAATGCTTGCGCGACACGGGAAAGCAACAGTCCACCTAGGACACGAAGGTCCCAGGCATCGGAGACGATGTAATACAGGTTGTGGTGCGGATAGAAGCCACCCTCGTCCAAGACGGGGTGGATGGTGGTCTTCATGTCCGGGAAAAGCAGTTTCGGGCGGTCGACCAGGGAGTGGTCCACCTTGTCGATCGTGCGGTACCAGTGCGCCGGCCGCTTGCCGGCGACGTGGCGACGCTTCAGGGCCGCAGCGTGCCGCTGGTAGTACGCCTGCAGGCGTGGGAGGCCGTCCAGGTCCACGAGTTGCCCGTCGGCGTCCCAAGGGTCGACGAGGTAGTGACCGGACCAGGAAAGGGTGCCGGATGTCGTATCACGGACCATCGACAGCGGCAGCAGCCGCCGCGGCTCGACATCTGCGCCCGTGGTGATGAAGACGCTGTCCGCGCCCGTCGCCACGCCGATGCCGACCCGGGTACCGGTTGTTACGTCTTCCAACGGAGGAAATCGCTCGTTCAATGTCTCGATCAGGGCGAGCCGTGAGGGAGACCCGGATGGCCAGGATCCTCCCCCACCGAACCAGTGAGGCAGCCGGGCGATCTCGTACCGCTCGTTCGCCCTAGGCTCGGACTCTGCGTTGGCGATCCACTCGAGCAAGTCCGGGGCGTCCTGTGGCCCGAAGGCCCGCCGGGTGTCCGCCACGACAGCGGTGCCCTGCGGGGCGCGGCGCAGCACGGTAACGGCGGGATATGCGGCAACCTGCGTCTCGAACGCGTCCACGTCATGCATCGTCAGGGTGACGTCGACGCTGTAGTGGGTGGCGATGAGTTCCCGCAGATGCCGGCCGTACTGGTTGCGCATCCAACGGTCGGCACAGATGAAGGCAAGCACCCCGCCCGGTTTCAGGGAGCGCAGTCCACGCTCGTAGAAGCCGACATAGAGATCGGACCGGCCGGTCATGGTGGAACACGCGGCGCGGTAGGCCAGCATCCGATCGGCCGGCACATCCTCCAGCCGTACGTACGGCGGGTTGCCCACCACGAAGTCGACGCTCTCATCGAGGTAGGCATCGAGGAGGTAGTCGCCCTGCCGCACCCACGCCGCCGCCACTTCGCGCGCCTCATCAAGGGGCCAGCCTTCATCGACCAGAACGTCCCGAACCAGCCGCCTGCTGGCCGCCACATTCGGTTCCAACAGGTCGAAGGCGCGTAGGGCGTCCTTCGCGTCGAGAAGTGGCCGGTCGTGCTTGCGGCATGAGGAACTGATTCGGGCTGACATCGAAGCCAGGAAGGCGCCGCCTCCGCAGGCCGGCTCGATCGCGACCAGTTCGGCGAGGTCACGGTCAGCGGTGTAGCCAGCCAGGTCAAGGACCAGGTCAACGACCCAGCGGCGGGTGAACACCTCTCCGTGCTCGATCGACTCGATTGGAATCGCGGCCAGCGGCGAAAGCACCTCATCGTGCCCGAACTGCCGCATCTGCTCCGCCGCCCCGCCCATCTGCCGAGCATAGGGCACCACACCGGCCGTGGTCCCGACCAGCACGCCCGGCCTATGCCGATCTTGCGCTTCACCACGGACTTCTAGGCCCATCGCCGGATGAGCCTCACGGCCACTCGGCGCGCGAGGACGGCCGTGAGAGCGACGTCGGCGTGACCTGGGCATCACCGCCCGCAGACGGCGCATGAACAGAACCCAGCTCAGTTCGGGCCGGTGGCGCCGGTCGGCTCGGCGTCAGAGGACCCGGCGGTAGCCGGCGTGGACGATGCGCTCGGACGCCTGCGCGTACCACCCGGGGTCAGCCGCCGGTCGGGTGCCGAGGCCGTCGACGTACCGGTTGAACATGCAGAAGGCCGCCGCGATCAGCACCGTGTCGTGGATCTCCAGGTCAGTGGCGCCCTCGACTCGGGCGGCCTCGACCAGTTCGGGGGTGACCTCACGCCCACTGAACTGGACGGCCCCGGCGATGCGCAGCAGGGCACGGAGTTTCGCGGAGACCGGTGCGCTGTCCAGGTCGGCGCGCACCTGGTCGACCAGGGTCATTCCCTCGTCGAGCTGCGCCGCCGCGTACGCCGAGTGCGCCGAGCAGCAGTAGGTGCACTCGTTGCGGCCGGAGACGTACGCGGCTATCAGTTCCCGTTCGCCGGGCGTGAGCGGGTGCGGCCCTCGCAGCAGCACCTCGACCAGTTCCAGCAACGGTTGACCGGTCTCCGGCCGGAAGCTCAGCGGCCCGCGGATGCCCGGGAACTCGGCCTCGTCCACCCCTAGTTCGATGTGTGCGATGGGGTCACTCTCCCGGATTTGAAACGGTCCCTGATCGCGCCTATCAATCGAACCTAGTGAATCGGTTGCGCCATCTCAAGAGCATGTTGCCCGGCTCGGCGCCCGCGTCGAGCCCGGCGGGGTCACCGTCTCAGCCGAGGACCAGCAGGGCGTGTGCCATTGGGTCTTCTGTGACCGGCCACTGCCCGGCGGCGCGCGGTGTGCGCTACCCACCGACCACCTGTCGCCCTGCGCGAGGCGGTGCGGCCGGGCATCTGATCCGTAGTTGGTGAACCAGATAGGGAGCTTTCGCTCAGATCCACGCGTGAGAACTGCCGTGCTCACCGTGGCCCGGATGCCGACTTCTCGATGTGCGGGGCGGTTGCGGGTCGCACTGGTACGGACGTGCGTCACGTACTCGCCGATCAGGCCTTCCACGTGCCTGCGCAACTCGGCCCGGGGCCGAGGCCAGGGCGGCAGGCCGTGGAGTCGCCGCGTACGGCTGGACCGCAAGACAGCAACCACGTTGCTGCGATCACCGTCAGAACCAGAGCTGGACCGGCGACGACCTCTGTTACGACAGCCCAGGCCGGAAACGGGCCACCGTCGTTCGGGGCGCTCACGAGAAAGCCGCCATATGCCGACCGGACGAGGATCGGACCGGTCCACAGATAAAGCAGGGCGCGGCCGGGCCTGACCCGATGACGCACCAGCAGCCCACCGGCGGCGAACAGAACGGCCGCGCCGGTCACCGAGGTACCCACCAGCATCAGCAGCAGGACGACATCCATTCCGCCGCCGTACATCGCCTCCGCGTCAAGCGCGTCACGAAGGACGATGCGGGCTCCGCTTGCTGATTGCGCAAGACCCAACGCGCCGCCGGCGAACAGCCAGAGGTAAGGACGCACGGGGCACGATATCAAGCTGGACCGGAGGCGAATTGCGTCCGCCGAGCGGCGTCACCTACCCCTGCCGATTCCGGCTCACCGGCTCAGGACGGTCTCCCGTTCCATGTGCGACAGCTTCTCGGGATTGCGTACGGCGTAGATTCCGGTGATGAGGCCGCCGTCGATGCGCACGGCCAGGACCGTGTCCATCTCGCCCTTGAGTTGGACGATCAGCGCCGGGTGGCCGTTGACCTGTGCCGGCCGCCACGACGTGCTGCCCGCGACCTTGCCCCACCCGCCGGCCAGTAGGCGGGCCACCTTGTCGGCTCCGAGGATGGGCCGCGGGACTGCCTGCTTGATGCCGCCACCGTCGCCGAGCAGGACCACGTCCGGCGCGAGGATGTCGAGCAGGCCCTGCAGGTCGCCGGTCTCGACCGCCCGCTGGAACGCGTCGAGCGCGTACCGGGTCTCGGCCGCGGAGACGACGCGGCGGGGCCGGCGCGCCGCGACGTGTGCCCGTGCCCGGTGGGCGATCTGACGGACAGCGGCGGGGTTCTTGTCGACGGCTTCGGCGATCTCGTCGTAACCGAGGTCGAACACCTCGCGCAGCACGAACACCGCCCGTTCGGTCGGTGCCAGCGTCTCCAGCACCAGCAGCATCGCCATCGAGACGCTGTCGGCCAGCGCGACGTCCTCGGCGACGTCCGGAGCGGTGAGCAGCGGCTCGGGCAGCCAGGGGCCGACGTAGGACTCCCTGCGGCGGCTGAGCGTACGCAGTCGGACGAGTGCCTGGCGGGTGGTGATGCGGACCAGGTAGGCGCGCCGGTCCCGGACCGTGCCCAGGTCGACGCCCGCCCACCGCAGCCAGGTCTCCTGGAGGACATCCTCCGCGTCGGCGGCCGAGCCGAGCATCTCGTACGCGACGGTGAAGAGCAGGTTGCGGTGGGCGAGGAACGCCTCGGTAGCCGGGTCCGGGCGATCGTCGGCGGCGGTCTGCGGCGTACCCACCATGGGTGGCTCCTGTTCCTCGCGACTGCGTCACCCATCAGATGCCGGACCGGACCGTTCTGTGACACCTCCGGTTGTGGCAGTCGTCACCCCGGCCGCGCCGTCACATGGCGCTGCACGCCGGCATCTCGTGTTCGTCCAACCGAATTCCAGGAGTGAAGGACGGAAGCATGGACGCCCGATTCAACTTGTTCGACAACGAGGTCGCCGGAAAGTTCGCCAAGCGGTTCGCGAACGCCGGCCTGGTAATCCAGCAGTCGCCGCTGCCCAGGGCCACGCAGGAGTTGGTGTCGCTGCGGGCCAGCCAGATCAACGGCTGCGGCTGGTGCATCGACATGCACACCAAGGAGGCCGCAGCGGCCGGCGAGAGCGCGGTCCGGCTCAACCTGGTCGCCGCCTGGCGCGAGTCCACCGTCTTCACCGAGGCCGAGCAGGCCGCGCTGGCGCTCACCGAGGAGGGCACCCGGCTCGCCGACGCCTACCAGGGCGTGTCCGACGAGACCTGGGCCGAGGTGCGCAAGCACTACGACGACGATCAGGTCGCCGCGCTGGTCGCGCTGGTCGCCCTGATCAACGCGGCCAATCGCCTCGCCGTGATCGTGCATCAGCGGGGCGGCTCCTACCAGCCGGGCATGTTCGCCGCCGCGTTCGACTGAATCGAGATCCGGCCCGGGATCGGCCGGCCCGGGGCCGACGGTGGCGGGCCGGGGACGCACACCCGCCCCCCCCCCCCAGCGGGCCCCGGCGCCGCCGCCGCCGGAGCCGCCCCC